>JBBUEG010000001.1:0-6849 GCA_038056985.1 Patescibacteria group bacterium
AAATTTATGTTTTGCTTGTTTAAATTTTCCCATTCCTTTTCCAAATTGATTTTTTCCTTATGCGCGCGGATGATGTTTAAAATATCTACGGGCAATTCGCTTGATTCATAATCGCGAATCGCCGCTTGCCAAGCATGTTCCGGAGTTTTGAAAACTTGCAGGATTTTTTGAAAACGAACCGGACCGATGTTTGGAATAAGCGAAAAGCCAAGGGTGTAAAATTTTTCAGGATCCATAGTTATTAATTTTTGTTTTTCGCTTCTCTTAAAAGTATTTCCGATATCTCTTCAATTTCTCCGTCCAAAATTCCCGGCAGATTGTGCCAACTTATGCCTAATCTGTGGTCTGTGATGCGGTCTTGGGGAAAATTATAGGTGCGGATTTTTTCCGAGCGCATGCCAAAGCCGATTTGGCTTTTGCGCGCGGCTCTTTCTTTTTCTTGTTTTTCTTCCAGCCGCTTGGCGAAAATTCTGGAGCGCAAGACTTCCATAGCGCGTTCGCGGTTTTGCCGCTGGCTGCGCTCGTTTTGGCAGGAGACTGCGATGCCGGTTGGAAGATGGACAATGCGAACCGCGGAATAAGTGGTATTGACGCTCTGGCCGCCGGCTCCGCCAGAAGTTGACACTTCCATTTTAATGTCTTCCGGCTTGATAACCACATCCACTTCCTCAGCAACCGGCAATACGGCGACCGTGACGGTGGAGGTGTGCACGCGTCCGCTTTTTTCCGTTTCCGGCACTCTTTGCACGCTGTGCACCCCGCTCTCAAATTGCAAATGCTTGTAAACATGCTCGCCGCGGATTTCAAAAGTGACTTCTTTGAATCCGCCCAAAGGCGTACTGTGCGAATCTGTCAAAATCGTTTTCCAGCCTTTTCTCTCGGCATAGCGCGCGTACATCCTGAAAAGACTGGCGGCAAAAAGCTCGGCTTCGTCGCCGCCCACGCCCGCCCTGATTTCCACGATAATGTCGCGATCAGCCATGGGATCGGGAGGAGTAAGCTCGTCTTCAATGTGGTGAATTAAATCCATTTTCCTTTTTTCCAGCTCGGACAATTCCTCTTTGGCGATTTCTTTCATTTCAGCGTCCTGCTCTTCTTCATCCGTTTTTTTAATATCGGCCATCGCTTTATTGACTATTTCCAATTCTTTGCGCAGGCCGACAATCCGGCTCAAACGATTGTATTCTTTCAAAAGTTTTTGATATTCTCCGGTATTTTGAATAACCGAAGGGTCTTGGAGCAAGCGCTCCACTTCATCGTGCCGTTCTTGGATTTTTTTCAAATCTTCAGTCATAAGTACTTTAAAACAAAAAACCTACCTTGACGGATGCCGGTAGGAATTTTGTTTGGTTTAAAATTTGTTAAGCCTCGGCTTTTGTCTTTTCGCCGATTTTGAGCGTCTCGTCCACTTTGAATTTTTTAATTCTTTCTTTTTTCGGTTTGGCAGTCGCTTTGATTTGCGCGCTTTTTTCCGATTGTTTTTTGAATCGGTCAACCCGTCCGGCCGTATCAATCAATTTTTGCTTTCCGGAATAAAACGGATGGCAATTTGAACAGATTTCCACGCGGATTTCTTTCATTGTTGATCCGGTGGCGAATGTATGTCCGCACGCGCAAACGACTTTAGCATCAGTGTGATATGTGGGATGAATGGCTTGTTTCATAATATTTGTCGGGTTAAAATAAATAACGTAAAGTCAATAAATAATTTGCCTAACTTTGCATATAATAAAATAATTCCCAAGACTTGTCAAGGCTTGACAAAAAGCTGTTTTCTGATACAATAAAGTATCCAATATAATTGTTCTTTGAAATCTCGCTTGCCGGATAATCGCCCCCGCCTTGGCGGGGGAGGAAAGTCCGAACACTCAATTCTATATATTGATATTTCGATGTATAGAATCGTCGTGAACACCGCTAACGGCGGCCGGGGGCAACCTTAGGGCATCCTGCAGGGCGCGGAAACCGCGTTTAAAAGGAGAGAGTGCAACAGAAACATACCGCCCCGCCAGCGCTATGCGCTAGGCGGGGTAAGGTTGAAATCGTGGGGAGCGCGATTAAGCGTTCTTAATGTAAGAGCCCACGCGCTTATTCCGAGAGGAATCGGCGGGGCAAACCCGTTCTGGTGCAAGGGGAAAATAACACCCGCACGAGCCCGCCAGCAATGACGGGCCCAGAGAGATGATTATCCCCCCGCCTTGGCGGGGGACAAAATTCGGCTTATAGGCAAGCGAGATTTTAGAGAATAAAATTATTTATGCAAAAAATAAGACTGCTTTTTACCGCTCTTCTTGTTCCGGTAGATTTTTTAATGCTGGTTTTGGCCGGCCTGGCCGCGTATTGGCTGCGCTTTACCACGCCTCTTACCGAAGTCTTGCCGGTGATTTACGAGATCCCCTTTAAAGAATATTTTCAAATTCTCATCGGAGTGGCATTTTTGTGGATTTTTATTTTCGCAATCGGCGGATTGTATACCATAAAGATTGACCGTAGATTTTTTCAGGAATTGGGCAGGATTATTTTATCTTGTTCGGCCGGGATTATGGCCATAATCGTGGTGATGTTTTTTGTGCGCGAGCTTTTCAGCTCCCGTTTTATTGTCTTGACCGCGTGGATTTTGAGCATTGTATTCATAGCGGTTGGCAGAAGAATTTTGATTCTAATTGAAAAAGCGACTACCAAACAGGGCATTGGATTGCAAAGAGCGATTTTAATCGGAGATTCTTGGGCCGCGAATAATTTAGCCGACATTTTCCGGCAAAATCCGGCCAAAGGCTTTGCCATTGCTTTCCGTTTCTCAAGATTTGACGACGGCACGGAAAGGCAGATCAAAGAAATTTTAGCCGCAGACCGCGTGGATGAAATAATACTGGCCGATCCGCTGCTTGACCGAAAAATCGTTTCCCAGATTTTGGAATTCGCCAATGCTTACCATTTAGAATTTCGCTATGTGCCGGATGTTTTTGGGGAAAAGAGTTTTGCCGTGGAGACTCAGCTTATTGGCGACATTCCGCTCCTTCATGTGAAGCGCACCGCTCTGGACGGCTGGGGAAGGATCGCCAAGCGCTGTTTTGATGTAGTTGGTTCGGTTATCGGACTGATAATTCTTTCGCCAATATTTTTAATTATAGCCGTATTTATAAAATTCAATTCCGCCGGTCCGATTTTTGTCCGCTTGAAAAGAGTGGGGCAGGGCGCCAACCTTTTTCAAATGTATAAATTTCGCTCAATGATTGACAACGCCCATATTTTAAAAAAAGATTTAATGGCTTATAATGAAAGGAAAGAAGGGCCGCTGTTTAAAATGGCCAATGATCCGAGAATCACGAGTGTGGGCCGGATTTTGCGCAAAACCAGTTTGGACGAATTGCCGCAATTGATCAATGTTTTAAAAGGCGAGATGAGCTTGGTGGGTCCGCGCGCACACGAGCCCGAAGAAGTGTCGCAGTATACTTTGGAACAAAGAAAGCTTTTGACCATTCGTCCCGGAATGACCGGGCTTCCGCAAATCAGCGGCCGCGACAAATTGAATTTTTCGCGCGAGGCTCAGCTTGATATTTTTTACATTGAACATTGGTCGCTCAAATTGGATTTGATTATTTTATTAAAAACTCCGCTGGCCGTAGTTTTAAAACCGGCGGTCTGAAAAAACAATGAAAGTAGCTCTTGTCCACGATCATCTTAATCAAATCGGCGGCGCGGAAAAGGTACTGGAAGTTTTTTCCGATATGTTTCCCAAAGCGCCGATTTATACTTTGATTTTTGATCCCAAGAAAATCGGCTCTTTTTTGCGCGGCAAGAAAATCAATGAATCGGTGATCAGCCGCTTGCCTCTTTCCCATCTTTTTTTCCGATGGTATTTGCCGCTGATGCCCGCGGCCACGGAAGGCTATGATTTGAGAGGATACGATTTGGTGCTTTCCGATTCTTCCGGAATGGCCAAGGGCGTATTGACGCATTCTAAGACAATTCATATTTGCTATTGTCATACGCCCACGCGCTATTTGTGGAGCGATGCCACCGTTGAGATTGATCCATTGGAAAAATTTCCCATAATCGGAAGAATAAGCCAGCTTTTTCGCAGTTATCTCAGGATGTGGGATCGACTTTCCGTTGATCGCGTTGATTATTTTATCGCCAATTCAAAATTTGTGGCCGAGCGGATCAAGAAATATTATAAAAAAGATTCGGTCGTGATCTATCCGCCGGTTGATTTGTCAAAATGCGTGATGTCTGAGCAGCAGGATAAATATTTCGTGATTGTGGGCAGGATGCGGCCGTATAAAAGATTTGATTTGGCTGTCAAGGCTTTCAATCGGCTGGGAATTCCGCTTAAAATTATCGGCGGCGGGGAAGAGCTGGCGCATCTTAGGGAAAACGCAAAACCGAATATTGAATTTTTGGGATCATTGCCAGATCGGGAAAAATTTGAGATAATATCCCGTGCGCAGGCGCTGATCCATCCGCAAGAAGAAGACTTCGGCATTACGGCCATAGAAGCGATGGGCTGCGGCCGGCCTGTGATAGCATTTGACGCGGGCGGAGCTAAGGAGACTGTAGTAGACGGGCAAACCGGAGTTTTGTTTGACGAGCAATCTTGGGAGAGTTTGGGTGACGCGGTGATCCGATTCCGTTCAAAAGATTATGATTCGCGAATTATCCGCGCCCATGCGGAAAAATTCGGAGTGGAGAGATTTAAGCGGGAAATTTCAGACTTTATACAAAAATGTATTAACGAGCCAAAAGATAAAGTTAATTAATATTAATTTTTTATACCGTAAATTCCAAATTACAAATTCCAATTTCCAAATAAATTCCAATAATCGGAATTCAAACTAGTAAAACAATCGGTTTAGAATTTGAATATTTTGAGTTTAGTTATTATTTGTGATTTGGTGCTTGAGATTTGAATTTTTTAAGACTATGACATTTTTCGCTTTTATAAAAATCATCAACCGGAATAAAATTAAAATCATCGCCATTGCGCTGGTTGTGGGAATTTTGAGCGTCTTGATCGCGCAATTTTTGCCCGCGAAATACGATGCCTCTGTCGCTCTGAATGTAATCAGGGTAAATCGCGAAGAAACTGGCGATTATCAGTATGACGGTTTTTATGCCATCCAAGCTTCCAATCTTTTTGCAGAAACGATTGTTTCGTGGCTTGAGACGCCAGCCGTGGTTAAAGAAATCTATGAGCAAAGCGGAAAAAAAGACGCTATCGCGAGTCTCTCCGATTTTGCCGGAGCTTTTAAGGCTAAAAAATTGTCCAGCCAAAATATTACGGTAAAATTTTCATCCAAGACGGAAGAAGAGGCAAAGATACTTTCTTCCTCGCTCGTTTCCGTGGTTGGGAAAAAATCCCAAGCATCTTTGGAAACATCTAAAAAAGAAGCGGTGTTTGAAGTCAAGTCAGCCGATCCGGTGATCGTCAAAAGAACTTACGACGCGGCCATGACATTTTTCGCCGGATTGATTACCGGCTTAGTACTCGGCATTTTGTGGGCAACGGGGAAGAATTATTTTTATGAGAATAGGAATTGACGGCCGCTGTCTTCAGGATAATCCGCGGACCGGAGTGGGGGAAGCCGCTTTCCATCTGATAAAAAATTTGGCAAGGATTGATCGGAGCTTGGAAATTTTTGTTCTTCTAAACGCTTGCGGAAACATTGGTATTGATTTCAGCGAGCCGAATATTGTAATAATTAAAAAAAACATCCCCAATAAACTATTAAACGCCAGCTTGAAGTTTTTTAAAAAGCCGCTTCTGGATTCCTTTTTTGACATAATTGATTTGTTCTTCGCGCCGAACTGGAATTTTATCAGCTTATCGCCGGATTTGCCATTTGTCCTTACAGTACACGATTTGAGCATTTTTTTGTATCCGGAATTTTATTCTCCCTACAGCCGTTTTTGGCATAAGAAACTTTTAGACATTAAAGGGCTGATCGCGCGCGCTAATTACCTAATCGTTCCGTCTCAAACAACCAAGAATGATCTTCAAAAGTTATTCCCCGGGACGGAAAGCAAAGCGGTAATAATTCCATGGGGCGCAGACCACATTAAGGAAGCTCAAAGTTCTGCGCCCGAGGCGCATCAGCCTTGGGCTGAAAAGTTGAAAGTTCAAAGTTTTGGAAATAAATACATTTTGTATTTGGCGACGGTTGAGGAGAGAAAAAATGTTCGGGGACTGATCGCGGCTTATGAGTATGCGCGAGAGAAAAAAATGATCGGCGGCAATATTAATTTGATATTGGCCGGGCCCAAAGGTTATGGATTTTCCGCGATTAAAAAAATGACGGAAAAATCAAAATTCGTTTCGCGGATCAAAATACTCGGTCCGGTAAGCGACGAGCAAAAAAAAGATCTTTACGCCAATGCGTCGGTATTCGCATATCCGTCGTTTTACGAGGGTTTTGGTTTTCCGCCCTTGGAAGCTATGGCGTTTGGAGTTCCGGTGATTGCCTCTTCGTCCGCTTCGCTCGGTGAAATTTTAGGAAACGCCGCTCTGCTTGTCCAGCCTTATCAAACGGCCGAACTAGCCGCTGCTATCAGCAATATCTTAAACGATGAAAATTTAAGAAATGTATACGCTCAAAGAGGCTTAGAGCTCGCAAAAAGATACCAATGGGAGGACGCGGCTCATAAATTATCCACAGTCTTTAAAAGCGCTTTCAATGGCCATCGGCATTTGACAGAAAGTGAGATTTGATATAGTATTTAAATATTCAAAATATTTGATATTTTATTCTTAATGCGTTATAGTAATAATATGAGAGCTGTAATTTTTACCGGCGGGAAACAATATAATATCAAAGAAGGCGACGCGTTGAAGGTTGAATTATTAAAAAC
>JBBUEG010000001.1:6949-14588 GCA_038056985.1 Patescibacteria group bacterium
CATCCGGTGTCGCTCTCCGGCAAGCTTTTTAAATTTGTGCATTATAGCGTAAGGCAAGACACGGAAATACTTGATATGGATGAGATTGAAAAAATGGCCTTGGAAGTGAAACCTAAAATGATTTTATCAGGATTTACGGCCTACCCGCGGGCTGTGCCATTTTCCCGTTTTGCCGAGATCGCGAAAAAAGTAGGAGCGTATGCCATGGCTGATATGTCGCATATTGCCGGATTAGTGGTGGGAGGAGTGCATGAAAGTCCGGTGCCAACCCACGATGTGGTGATGACTACGACCACGAAGACTTTGCGCGGTCCAAGGAGTGCTGTGATTTTATCCAAAGAAAAATACGCCAAGCAAATTGACAGGGCGGTTTTTCCGGGAATGCAGGGCGGGCCGCTGGAGCACATAATTGCCGCCAAGGCGGTGTGTTTTAAAGAAGCAATGACTGATGATTATAAAAATTATCAAAAACAAGTAGCGAAAAACGCCAAAGCTTTGGCCGAGAGTCTGATGAGCGAGGGATTGCGCTTGGTGGCGGGCGGCACGGACACGCATTTGATGATTATTGATTGCACTGGTCTTGGAGTTTCCGGCAAGCAGGGTGCTGATATTTTGGCCGAATGCAATATTTATACGAACTTCAATATGATTCCGTACGACACCAGAAAACCAATGGATCCTTCCGGCATCCGTCTGGGCACTCCGGCCCTCACGGCCCGCGGAATGAAAGAAAATGAAATGAAAACAGTCGGCCAACTCATTGCCGATCTTCTAAAAAATCCAAACGATGATCAGAAACAAAAAACTAAACAGGAGGTTGGAGAATTGATAAGGGTATTTTAATAAGACGCGATAACCGATAATATGGAAACGACAAAAATTGCCTTATTTAAAGGCAGAAAAATTAGGAAAATACTGCATAAAAAAGAGTGGTGGTTTTCTATTTTAGATGTGGTCGCTGTGCTTACCGATAGTCCTCAACCAAAAACCTATTGGGCGAAAATGAAAGATCGCGATAAAGAAATGTCGCAACCGTTCCCATTTTGGGAACAGTTGAAATTACTTGCAGAGGACGGAAAAATGCGGGAGACGGATTGCGCCGATACGGAAGGCGTTTTTCGCATTATTCAATCTATCCCGTCGCCCAAAGCTGAACCGCTCAAAAGATGGTTAGCAAAAGTTGGCTATGAGCGAGTGCAAGAAATTGAGAATCCAGAGCTAGCGACCAAAAGAACAAGAGTGCTTTATAAACTCAAAGGTTATCCCGATGATTGGATAGAAAAAAGAATGCGCGGCATTGCCATTCGCGAAGAATTGACGGATGAATGGCAAAAGCGCGGAGCAAGAGAGAAAAAGGATTACGAGATTTTAACGGCTGAAATTTCCAAAGCTTCGTTTGGCATAACGCCGAGCGAATATAAAAAACTAAAAGGATTGAAGCGGGAAAATCTGCGCGATCATATGGACGATTTTGAGCTTATTTTTTCAATGCTCGGCGAGCGGGCAACCACGGAAATCCACCGCAATGAAAATTCGCAAGGCGTGCCAAAGCTGAAAAGCGACGCCAAAGCCGGCGGAGACATTGCCGGCGGCGCCAGGCGTAAACTGGAAAAACGGCTTGGCCGCTCAATCGTTTCAAAGACAAATTTTAGGAAATTGAATTTTCAAAATAAACTAAAATAATTTATCACTTATTGGCGCGGAATTTTCCGTCGTAGGTTTAAAAATATTATTGATATTTATCGCATTGACAATAGAATTGATTTAATATAAGCTATGCGTGATTTTTTACATTTAACAACTAACAAAAAGGAGACCCTTTATGTCTAAATTCACCCAAGAGGAATTGGAAATTCTAAAGCAATATGTGACTGATCCGGAGTCCAATGTTTTTGCCGTGAAAGGATTGGCCGGAATTATCGGGCCGGTGTACGCGAGGTATTCCAGGGCCAAAGGAAGCTTTCTTGAGACATTTTTAAAAGAGTTTATCAAAGAAGGCCAGCTTGATCCGGTAAAAGCCAAAGAAGTGATTGAAAGAATTTTAATCGCTTTTGGCGATGATTCGGTGGGCGAGCTGGAGGGCGCGCATTTGAGCCTGGAGCAAATTTCCAATCTGGCCACCAAAGAAGTGGAAGACCGCCGAATTGGCGGAAGCCCCATAGAGCAATCCACGCGCTATGTGGTATATGATCAAAAAGACCCTCCTTCGCATGAAGCTACGGAAGGGCAAGCTAGCGGACGGTGGCGTTATTTGCGTCCCAAAGAAATAATGCAAAGCTCCTTGGCCTCCGAGTATGAAGCCATAATGGACGAACTTTTTGATACTTATGCTTCCTTAGTTGAACCAATGCAGGAATATTACAAAAAAATTAAACCGATTGATCAGGCTGAATACGATGTGCTGGGTAAAGGAGAAAAACAAAAACGTGCGGACTTAACGGACGAAAAAGACATTAAGGCCTTTGATCGCACTTATGGTTTTGACATTCGCTCTAAAACCTGCGATACGATTCGCGTTCTTTTGCCGGCCAGCACATTGACTAATGTCGGGCTTTTCGGCAACGGCCGCTTTTTCCAAAATCTTATTTCGCATTTGTACACGCACGAGCTTGATGAAATGAATTTGTTGGCCGAAAAAGCGCACGATGCTTTAGGACAAATAATGCCGACATTTGTAAAGCGCGCCAAACGAAATGAATATTTGGTTAGTGTCAGGAAAAATATGCAGGAGCTTGCCGATAAAATTCTTTCTAATATTACGCCTCAAGAAGAGCAATATGTGCGATTGTTTTTAAGCAGTGAACTTGATTACTATAATCTACTGCTCGCTCAAGCTTTGTATCCGTACAGCCGCCATCCGCTGCATCAGATTTGCGACATCATCGGCAAGCTTTCCATACCGGAAAAACAAAAAATATTTGACGCATACGCGGGAGATCGCAAAAGCCGGCGCGACCGGCCGGATCGCGCGCTAGAGGCGGGATATCCTTTCTCGTTTGACCTGATCGGCGATTTTGGAATTTACCGCGATTTGCAAAGGCATCGGATGCTTACTCAACAGCGCCAGCTTTTGAATCCTTATTTGGGATTTGCCGATAATGACGATATTCGCATTGCCGGTTTTCAGCCAAAAATTGACGCGATAAGGGAAAAAGCCGAGCGATTGTATGAAAAGGTTAAAGAAGAATGCGGTCGTGTTGCCGCGCAATATGCCGTGCTTTTCGGCCATCGCATCAGATTTACAATGGGAATGAATCTTAGGGAGGCGGAGCATATGACCGAACTGCGTACAACGCCGCAAGGCCACCCTTCTTATCGCAAGGTCTGCCAAGAAATGGCCGTTCAGATTTTGGAAGCTTGTCCTTGGGCTAAAGAAACACTGAAATTTGTAGATTACGGCCAATACACTTGGGCCAGGGCCGATTCGGAAGCCAAGCAAAGGGTCAGAGAGAGGGAGTTGGAAGAGCGAATCATGAAGCAGGAATAGGGAATTGCGCAATTTAATTAAGACCTCGTTTTTAATGGGTCTTGTTTTTTTGTTGTTGGTATGTTAAAATTTGATAGTTAATATTATAATAATTCATAATTCATAATTCATGATTCATTATTCTCTCAACTATGAATATTATCATCAAGTCAAAAAACTTTGAATTGACGGACGCGATCAAATCATTTGTCAATGAAAAAGTAGGCGCCTTGGGAAGGTTTGAAGCGAAAATCTTGGAAGCGCGAGTGGATTTGGAAAGAGGGACCAAGCACAATACCGGCGATGTTTTTCGCGCCGAGATTATGATGTACGCCCCGAAAGAGCTTTTGCGAGGCGAAGGAGAAGCGTCCGATCTTTACGCGGCCATTGACTTGGCGATTCAAAAAGTGAAAATTCAGCTGGAAAAATACAATGAACGGAAAAAGGGCCTGGTGAGGCATTCAAAAAGGATAAAAAGCGCTTTGAAAAGCATTCCCGAATATTTCGGCTACGCCTTTGAAGAGCCGCTCTCTGAAATCAAAAAAAGAAAATCGCTTGATCTTGAAAAACCGATGACCGAGGAAGCGGCGATAGGGGAAATGAATCGCCTGCGCCACTCTTTCTTTATTTTTAAGAATGAATTGACCGGAAAAATTTCCGTAATTTATAAAAGGGACGACGACGGGTGCGGAATTATTGAAATTGAATAGTTAATAGGGAATAATGTTTTATGTCTTTTTTGTCATCTATTTTCGGTGATCCGTCACAAAAGCTTTTGAAAAAATATTTGCCGCTGCTTGATCAGATCAATGGTTTGGAAAAAAAATACCAGGATTGGGAGGATGAAAAATTGCGCGCCGAGACAGGCCATTTTAAGAAAAGATTGGAAAACGGCGAAACGCTGGACCAAATTTTGCCCGAGGCGTTTGTCGTAGCGCGGGAAGCGGCCAAGCGGACAATCGGCCAGCGGCATTACGATGTTCAGCTTTTGGGCGGTCTGATGCTTCATCAAGGAAAAATCGCGGAAATGCGGACGGGGGAAGGAAAAACTCTGGTAGCCACATTGCCGGCATATCTCAATGCTTTGGCGGGCAATGGAGTCCATATTATTACCGTAAACGATTATTTGGCCAAGCGCGATTCCGAATGGATGGGGCAAGTTTTTTCTTTTTTGGGCCTAAAAGTTGCTTGCCTCCAGCATGAGAGCGCTTATCTTTTTGAACCGAACGAAGCGGAGGATGTCACGGATATTTTAACAGCGACCAGCGAATGGAAAAATTTGCGCGCGGTCAGTCGGAAAGAGGCTTATGCCGCCGATATTCTTTACGGCACAAATCACGAATTTGGTTTTGATTATTTGCGCGATAATATGGTGCCGGAAGTCGAAATAATGGTGCAACGGCCGCTGAATTTCGCCATTATTGACGAAGTGGACAGTATTTTAATTGACGAGGCGCGAACGCCTTTGATTATTTCCGCGCCGGCCGAAGAATCAACCGATACATATTTTACATTCGCCCGATTGGTAAAAAAATTATCCGAAGGCGAGGATTACAATATTGATGAAAAAATGCGCGCCGCCACGCTCACGGACGAAGGCATGAATAAAATTGAAAAGTGGCTAGGCATAAAAAATCTTTACGAACCGAACGCGATCCATTTGGTGCGGCACTTAGAGCAGGCGCTTAAGGCACACGCGCTTTTTAAATTAGATAAGGATTATGTCGTGAAAGACGGAGAAATAATAATCGTGGACGAATTTACCGGCCGGCTGATGATCGGCCGCCGTTATTCAGAGGGCTTGCATCAAGCCATTGAAGCCAAGGAGGGAGTGGCGGTCAAGCGCGAATCAAAAACTCTGGCCACCATCACTTTGCAGAATTTTTTTCGGCTGTATGGAAAATTGGGAGGTATGACCGGCACGGCCGCCACTGAAGCGGAAGAATTTTCAAAAATTTACAATTTGGAAGTGGCGGCGATTCCCACGCATCGGCCGATGATCAGAAAAGATTTGCCGGATTTGATTTTTAAAAACGAACAGCAAAAATTCAACGCTTTGGCGCGCGACATAGCGGAGAAGCATAAAAACGGCCAGCCCGTGCTGGTCGGCACGATTTCCATTGAGAAAAACGAATTGTTGAGCGATGCGCTGCGCCGCGCCGGCATTCCCCACGAGGTCTTAAACGCCAAGCATCATGAAAAAGAAGCGGCCATAATCGCTCAGGCCGGACGGCCGGGGGCGGTGACTGTGGCCACCAATATGGCCGGGCGAGGCGTTGACATAATTTTAGGCGGCAATCCGCCCTCGGCCGATGAAGCGGGTAAAATCCGTGAAGCCGGAGGATTGCATGTCGTCGGCACCGAACGCCATGAATCGCGGCGCATTGATAATCAGCTCCGCGGACGGGGCGGGCGGCAGGGCGATCCGGGTTCTTCCCAATTTTATGTTTCGCTGGAAGACGATTTGATGCGCATTTTCGCATCTGATAGAATAAAAAGCATAATGGAAACGCTCGGCATGCCGGACGATATGCCGATTGAAAATCGCATGATCACAAGCGCCTTGAGCTCGGCTCAGCAAAAAGTGGAGGGTCATAATTTTGACATCAGAAAACACTTGATTGAATACGACGATGTGATGAACAAGCATCGCGATGTTATTTACAAATTGCGCAAGGAATTTTTGACTGAGAAAGATCTTAAAGAAAAATTGCTTAAATTGGTGGAGCAGGAAATTGAGCATTTGGTCTCTTTTCATACGGCGGCCGAAAACGAGCAAGAGTGGAATTTGAATGAAATTTACGAACGAATGGACACAATTTTCTCATTGCCTTTGGAGGATCGCATAAAGATTGAAGATTTTAGAAAACAAGCCGGGGACAAATTGGCTGACGCGGGCGCGCGCGAGACGCTGATAAAATATCTGATTGAAAAATCGCGCAAAGCAGCCGACGAATTCGTTAAAAAAATCACGGAAAAAACTAATGATTCGGAGGCGGCCACAAAAGTCATTCGTATGGTGGCTTTGCGGACGCTGGATACTCTTTGGATTGATCATTTGGAAACAATGCAGTCTTTGCGCGAGGGTGTGGCTTTGCGCGGTTATGGCCAAAGGGATCCTTTGATTGAATACAAAAAAGAATCATTTAATCTTTTTTCGCGGCTCGTGGAATCAATCAATTCTCAAATCGTTTACACGATTTTCAAAGTCACCGTAGACCAAGCGCCACAGACGGTCTCAACACCGATGACTTCGGGTACGCACTCAACCAATCAAGCCCTTCCGGCCGTCAAAGACGACTCGGGAGAAAAAATCGGCAGAAACGATCCCTGCCCGTGCGGCAGCGGCAAAAAATATAAGAAATGCCACGGAGCGTAAAATTAGAATATGTCAAAAGAAAGATTCAAATTAATCGTAGATGTCCATTTGTTATTAATAAAAGACGGCAAGATTGTTTTATTGAAAAGAGCCAATACGGGTTATGAAGACGGAAAGTACGGATTGATCGCCGGGCACGCGGACGGCAATGAGACCGCTACCGAGGCGATGATCAGGGAGGCGCGAGAGGAAGCCGGTATTGAAATAAAACCGCAGGATCTGGAATTCAAACTGGTGATGCACCGGAAAACCGATCGCGAGCAAGTCGGATTCTTTTTCACGGCGCGCCAATACAGCGGAGAGCTGCGCAATGCCGAGCCGGAAAAATGCAGCGAATTAGGATGGTTTGATATAAATAATTTGCCTGAAAATATAATTCCGTACATTAAAAAATCAATCGAGCTTTTAGATTCAGGTATAAAATATTATGAATTCGGGTGGGAGTGAGCCGAGTAAATTTTTAAAAATATTTACATTAATACTATTTATTTTAGCTTTAATGTTTGTCTTGACTTGGGCGCCGTGGTTGGATAATGAAAAAATCAGTTTGGATATTTATACGAAAAAAGCATATCTTGACGGTACATCCGAAACAGATTGCAAGTATAATGTTATGATCGCTCCTCTGGGACGATGGGTGGCAAGTTGCGAGGGCGGCTATTATGTTACATTTTTTAGTACTATTTTATGATATTAAGATTAGGAGAGTACGAACATTATAAAGGGAAGTATTATAAAGTGATTGGCACTGCAAGACACAGTGAAACGCTGGAAGAATTAGTAGTTTATCAGGC
>JBBUEG010000002.1:0-15371 GCA_038056985.1 Patescibacteria group bacterium
ATCCGTCCGTTTTATCACTGATTTTTTCCGCTCTACGGATCTGCCCGATTCGGACACAAGATATTACGGCTTGACTCTGGCGCAGATAGTCATACTAGTTATTTTATTTACAGGGGTTACTTTCTTGTTTTTTAAATATTTAAAAATGAATAAAGAGGCGCGCTAAATGTTAAACTTCATGCTGTATGCATAGTTTGTTTCTTAGCGAAAATAAGATATAATAAATTGAGTATGAATCCCATCATAAAAAAGCAAAGCTTGGGCCAATTTTTTACCACAAATTCCGACTATATTCTACGGGGATTTAGCGGGTTTGTTAAAAATAAAGAAATTACTGATCCATTTGCCGGTAATCAAGATTTGTTGAATTGGTCAATAAATAATGGTTGTACAAAAAATGTCGGTTATGATTGCGATAAAAGTTATATTGATGGTAAAAAAGTTTTTTTCAATGATTCCATAAACTTTCCTAAAAAATATAAATTTGTTTGCACTAATCCCCCTTATCTGCACAAAAATAAAGCTTCAAGATTCATTAAGGAGAAATTTTTTTCAGGAAAAAATTCCGAATTTGAAGACTTGTATCAAGTCTCTGTATCTTCCATTTTAAATTGCGAAGAGGGCATAATTATCATTCCTTTAAATTTTCTATGCGCTGAAAATTCAGCAAAAATCAGGGAGTTATTTTTTGATAGATTTGAGATAATTAAATTAAACATATTCTCCGAACAAGTTTTTGACGATACGACATATAACGTGATCTCGTTTTATTTCAGGAGAAAGAAAAAAATATCTGAAAAAAATATTATAGACGCGACTATATACCCCGAAAGCAAAAAAATCAAATTAGTGCTTGAAAAAAAATGCGGCTGGCAGTTTGGCGGAGATTTTGTTTATAAGATAAAAAATATTAGAAATGAGTTGGGTGTTTTTCGTCTCACGGAGGATTATTTGAAGTCAGGCGAATATGAAGTAGAAATAGCTTTGCAAAACATTAAAGATAAAAAAATACTAAGAATAAACGACGATATAAAAAAAATACTTGACAAAAATATTTTATTTTTGCGAGCCATTGATAGCAAGAATGGTAAAAAAATACAACTTGAAGATATAAGAAAATATAAGATAGCAGGACTTGTCGGCAAAAATACCTCGCGTAATATGGCGCATTTAATTTTTAAAAAGGAGGTGTCTATCAATGAACAGATTGAATTGATGGAAAAATTTAACGATGAGTTAAATGCTAATCGCAATAAATACCTTTCGTTTTTTTTAACAAATTTCCGAGACAATAACCGGAAAAGAATCTCATTTGATTTGGCGTATAAATTTTTAAATCTTATCTATTATGAGAAAAATTCAAAGCAACCTGCGTTATTTTGAGATATCCAAGAATAATCAAGAAAAGCTGCTTGACGATTTTTATGTATTTGACGAAAAGCATCGGGATTTAAGAAAATACATTGAAAACGCAAAAGAGATAAAAAATATCTTAATAACGATTAGAACGCTGCAAAGCAAAAAGGAAAAACAATCAGTAATTGATAAGTATTTTATAGAATTATCAAAGATAATAGGCAAATTTTCCAATTGCTCTGAATTTGCTTGTTTCGTGAACGCTTGCGATAATATCATCAATGATGTTAAGGGCGAAATTAACCTGCTCAAGAAAATTACGGAGAGATACTTCGCTGAAAGAATACTTAACGAAATGGTGCCGGAAGAATGGGCACAGGCGATATTAGACAATAATTCGTCTCGTAAAAAAGGAAAATGCGGCGAGAATAAACTGATTCATACTTTAGAGAATCAAGGATTTAAAGAGGTTTTTGATTGGGAAGATTTTTTTAAAACAGATTATTGCGTAGTGAAGTTTTCCAAGAAATTTAACCTGAAAAATGTTCGTAAAAATTTAGATATAAAAATTAAAACCAAAAAACAAAATAAAACGCTGGACTTGATAATAAAAGCAAAGGATAAAATTTTACTTTGCGAAGCCAAACATTTAAATACTTCCGGTGGCGGTCAAGATAAGCAAATTTCAGAATTAATTGAAATTTTGGGGCTTAAAGAAAAAAATAATGTTTCGTATATTTTGTTTTTAGACGGTAAATATTCCAACATTTTGCTTGGAGATAATGGCGGTGGCGATAAAATAACAACGCAAAGAAAAGAAATCAGTAAGTTGCTCAAAAACAATCCATCTAATTATTGGGTGAATACGGCTGGTTTTGAAAAATTGATAATGGATTTAAAATAAGTATGCCGATTGTTGAAGTTAAAAATTTATTCAAATACTATTTCAGGCCGGATAATGCGAAGGAGAAATTCGCGGCGGTGAACGATGTTTCTTTTGCCATTGAAGAAGGGGAAACATTTGGCATTTTGGGGCCCAATGGCGCGGGGAAAACCACGACTTTGGAAATGCTTGAGGGATTGAAAGTGATTGAGAAAGGGGAGGCGGTGATTGCCGGAATTTCAGTAAAAAACGATCCGATGAAAGTGAAGCAGATTATCGGAGTCCAGCTGCAGGAAAGCCATTACTTTGATTATTTGAAGCTCAAAGAATTGCTTGATCTTTTCGGAGAATTTTATCATCGCAAAATTGACGGTTTGAAATTGCTCCGCGAAGTCCAACTGGAAGACAAAAAAGAAGCTTATCCCCGGCAATTGTCCGGCGGTCAAAAACAGCGGCTTTCCATCGCCTCGGCCTTGGTAAACGATCCGAAAGTGCTTTTTTTGGACGAGCCGACCACGGGCCTGGATCCGCAGGCGCGGCACAATCTTTGGGAATTGGTCCGCCAAATCAAAGCCAAAGGCAAGACTGTGGTGCTGACGACGCATTATATGGAAGAGGCTCAAGTCTTATGTGATCGATTGGCGATCATGGATCACGGAAAAATAATCGCGCTGGATACGCCGGATAATCTCGTAAACAAATACGCTCCGATATCGCATATAATATTAAAGACGGATCAGCCGCTACCCGATGAAGAAATGAAAAACATTCCGCATGTTCAGAGTATATCATCAGAAAACGATTTTTATGATTTTTGGGTCAGCAATCCGGAAGAGGTTTTATTGCGCTTGGTGGAATTTGCCAAATCGCGCGGCATTAAAATTTTATCATTGCGCGTTGAAAGGTCAACATTGGAAGATGTATTTTTAAGTTTGACCGGAAGAGAATTACGAGATTAAAAAAAATTATGACTTTATTTAAATTAACCATTGCTAATATTAAAATGTACATTCGCGATCGGCAAGCGCTTTTTTGGGCGTTCTTTTTCCCTTTGCTTTTGATGACGGTATTCGGAGTGATGAATTTTGAAGGTTCGGGAAAATTGACTTTGGGGGTGGTCAATCTTTCACCATCGCCCGCGGCCGGTGAATTTATCAGTACCTTGGAAAAAAGCGAATCGCTAAAAATAACCAAAGATTCAAGAGAAATTGAGGAAGCGGCGCTCAAAAAAGGGGACAGGGACGCGGTAATGATTTTGCCTGAAGATTTTTTGGCTGATCCGCAAAAGGCTTCTCCGTATTCAATTAAGGTCTTGGTCAATAAAGGGCGGCCCCAGCAAAGCGGTACGGCGCTGTCCGTTCTTGGCAGTATTTTTTCGGAAATGGAAAGGCAGATGACGCAAAAGCCTAAATTATTCGCCATAGAGACCGAAGATGTGGCGGCGCGCAATTTGCGGTATATTGATTTTGTGGTGCCCGGAGTGGTGGCGCTGTCCATTATGCAGCTTTCCATTTTCGGCATCGGTTTTACCATTGTGGAGTATAAGCGCAAAGGAGTGATGAAGCGGCTTTTCGTGACACCCCTAAAACCTCTTGATTTTACTTTGTCTCATGTGATTATGCGTTTGATGGTTTCAATTTTCCAAGTAAGTATTCTATTTGCCGTGGCCATTTTTGTTTTCAATGTCAATATGATCGGTAATTTCGTCTCGCTGTACCTTTTTGTAATACTCGGCGGGCTTTTATTTTTAAGCTTCGGATTTGCTTTGGCCGGGATTTCTAAGACCGAAGACGCTTTGCAAGGATTGACGCAAGTCTTTGTTTTCCCGCAAATGTTTTTAGGCAATGTATTTTTTTCAACCGATGCCATGCCCGAATGGCTCCAAAAAGCCGTAGTCTATCTGCCTCTTAATTATTTATCGGACGCGATCAGGAAAATCTCCACCGAGGGAGCGGGCATAATGGATCTCCAAAGAGACATAATAGGGATTTTGGTTTGGATAGCGATCGGCTTTATCCTAGCCATCAAACTTTTCCGCTGGCGCGAAGCGGCAAATTCTTAGTTTTTTGACAAAAAGGGTGAATTGTATTATAATTCTCCCGCGGGGTGGAGAAGTGGCATCTCGTCGGGCTCATAACCCGAAGATCAGGGGTTCGAATCCCCTCCCCGCAACCAAATGATAGGGCTGCGTAGATTAAGTTTCCGCCCAAGGCGGATCAGCCTCGGGCTGAGGTTAGAGCGAAGGATCTACCCGCCAAAATTTGCCTATGTAGCTCAGTTGGTTAGAGCGAAGGACTCATAAGCCTTAGGTCGGAGGTTCGATTCCTCCCATAGGCATATAGGCAAATTTAGGCGGGCGAGTAAGCCTTGGAAAAATCAAATTAAAACTATGTTTTTATCAAATCACGCGGCTGTGGGAGCGCTTTTGGCCGTGCATACGGATAATCCGGCTAGCGCTTTTGTTCTTGGATATTTTTCACACTATCTTCTGGATATGATCCCTCACGGGGACGAGAAAGTCGGCACTTGGATGAAAGAAAAGCACACAAATTTGCGTTCCGCCGGAGTATTATTAGCAGACTTAAGCATTACGGCAATATTCTTTCTGTCGTTAAGCTGGAAAATTGATTTTCCCCATCCGTATGTTGCGGCGGCGGGCGTCTTTGGGGCAATGCTGCCGGATTTTTTGTACGGATTTTACGATTTGATCAGAAAATATCTTTCGCCGGAAAAAAAGCAACATTACCGCGAAAAAGGCGGCTGGCTTATCAAATTGGCCAAGCGCTCTCTTTGGGATAATTTTTTATTGGAGCGGCATTTTTATATTCACAGAAAAATTCATTTTGCTCTGGGATACAACATTTCTTTTCCAAAAGGCATGATTTTTCAAGCAGTACTTCTCGGATTTTTATATTGGAGCACGCTTAATTATTTGAGTATATGAATTTAAAATCACAAATTGAAAGTTTGCTTTTCCTTTCTCCAAAGCCTGTGGCGGTAAAGAAATTGGCCGAGGTGACGGGCGGGAAAAAAGAGGAAATAAAAACCATTTTGGAAGAGCTTAAAAAAGAATACGACGAGCGAAAAGGAGGCGTCTCCATAATTGACCATCAAGGCTCGTATCAAATGTCCACTTCGGCGGATAATTCGGAAATGGTCAGGAATTTTTTAAAGGACGAGCAATTGGGCGAGCTTACCAAGCCGGGTCTGGAGACTTTGACAATTATCGCGTATCGCGGACCTTTGACCAAAGCCGAGCTGGAACAGATCAGGGGAGTGAATTGCGGGCTTATTTTGCGCAATTTGATTATTCGAGGGCTTGTTGAGCGCCGCGAGGAAAAAGATAAATTGCGCACCGTGTACGAAGTAACGCACGAATTTTTGCGGTATTTAGGGCTAACCTTCATAAAAGAATTACCGGATTACGAAAAATTGTCCACACACGAGAGCATAGAGAGAGTTTTGGAAGAAGCGGGGAAGCGAGTATGAAGTATCTCATCGCCAATTGGAAAATGAATCTTGGGATAAAGGAGAGTGTTGAGTTGTCTAAAAAAATAAAGAATGAAATGAAATCCTCCTTCGCCAAGGCTTCGGAGGACGAAGAAGACATTTTTGTTGTTCTTTGTCCGTCGTTTACCGCGCTGACCGAAGTTTCTGAAATCATCAGAAAGAGTTCCGTGAAGCTGGGAGCGCAGGATGTTTTTTGGGTGAATAAAGGCGCCTTTACCGGAGAAATTTCAGCAGCCGAACTCAAGGAGGTTGGCGCGGAATTTGTGATTGTCGGGCATTCGGAAAGGCGGCATATTATCGGCGAGACCAACGAAGTGATTGCCAAAAAAATGAAAATGGCGGCGGATTTTAATCTTCGTCCAATTTTATGCGTAGGCGAAATCTTGAGCGAAAGGGAAAACGAGCAAGCGGAAAAAGTGGTGGCGGAACAATTAGAGCTCGGGCTCCAGCTTTTGGATAGCGCGCAGATTGGAAAGATTTTGATCGCTTACGAGCCGGTGTGGGCGATCGGTACGGGCAACGCTTGTTCGCCGGACGACGCGCTCTCTATGCTGGTGCTTATTAAAAAAGTTTTGCAGGAAAAATTCAGTGGTAGTAATATTCCTATTTTATACGGCGGCTCTACCGATGATAAAAATATCGCATCATACATTGAAGTCGGATATTCCGGCGCTTTGGTCGGCGGATCAAGCCTGAAGCCTTTAACTTTTTTGAAAATGAAAGAGGTTATTTGACATGATTGTCGGTAATTCACACGAAAACACGCGTTAAATTCCCCTGCGAGGAATTTACGCTCACGCTCGGCTTTGCTCGGTCCGATATTCATCGAACCGCCATGCCCGCAAAGCCTGCGCGATGGTTTTCTTTATGAATATCCCGCCAATCATATGGGTTTTAAGTAGAGTATTTTTATGATATAATATTTATATGTTAATAACCAAAGAAAAAGTCCTTAAAAAACTAAAAGAAGTGATTGATCCGGAATTGCATCTAAATATTGTTGATTTGGGCTTTATTTACGGAATTGAATTTCCCAAAAAAGATAAAGTAAAGGTAAAAATGACGATGACTTCGCCGGCTTGCCCCTTAGCGCCGTATTTTGAAGAAGAAGTGCCAGCCGTTGTAAAAAAAATAAAAGGCGTAAAAAGCGCAGAAGTGAAATTTACTTTTAAACCGCCGTGGACGCGGGATAAAATTTCCGAATTGGCCAAGGAGGAGCTGAGAATGAGGGGGGTGCCAATTTAGTTTAAAGTTAAAAGTGCAAAGTTAAAAATTTGCAAAGGTCGAAATAAACAATGAGCTATTAAAATTAAAATATTTGAAATTTATGAATAAACTTGTCAAAAAAAGTATTGTTTTGTCCGCGGTAAGCATCGGGCTTTTTGCGGGAATGACCGCGCTGGTGCATGGAGCCGGAGCGGCCGCCCCATCATCGCTTTATAGCCATGAAATTTTTGCCGTACTTCACGGGTTTCTCGGACTTTTGTTGATTATGGGTTTGATGCTTGTTCTGGGCGGGCTTATCCAAATGAAAGTGAACGGCAACGGATTCCGGATGATCAAAGTCGGCACGGCTATGCTTTTGGCCTCTTCCATAATTCTTGCCTTGTCGGGAATTTATCTTTACAGTCTGTATCGCGGAGGATCGGTTGGCGCTCCGGAAAGCGCGAGAAAGATTATTAAGGCGAGCACCCGGCCTTGGGTGCACGGCATTATGATGGAAATGAAAGAATTTATCGGCGTGTATGTGCCGATAATCATTGCCATGATGTATGTGGTGATCAAAACTTACGGCGCCGGATTTGTGGAGAACAAAAAAGCCAGGATGATGTTCGCTGTTCTGCTGACGCTCGCCGTTGTCTGGACTGTCGTGACATTCGGATTGGGAGCGTTCATCACTAAAACCGTGCCATTATAAACTAATCCGTTGAATTTATATGTCTGAAGATATAATAAACGAAGGAAAGCTTTTGGCGGCGTATATTGGCGGCGGAGTGATGCTTTTGGCGATTGGAATTCTGAATGTCGCGAGCGAATTGTCCGAGAGCACCGGCAAAGCTTTGGAGCTTTATAAGCCTTTGGGCGCTTATTCAGGAAAGATCACCTTTGGGCTGATTGGCGGAGCTATTGTCTGGGGCATTTTGCATTTTGTCTTAAAAGACAAAAATGCGGACGCCAAGCCCGGGCTTTACTTTTTCATCGCCGCTCTTTTACTCGCCACTCTATTCGTATTTACGCCGTTTATCGGATTGCTTGAATAATATCAATGCTTCAAAAAAATGAGCGTTTGTCTTTCCGCCTTTTGGCGGAAGGAGAGATTCGCATTCTTCTATGGAAAAAGAAAAAAAAGATCAGGTAAGCATTTTTTACGCTTTGTCTTTGGCTTGGCAAATGGGGTTTTTGATAATCGCGCCAATTTTGCTTTTTTTGTTCGGCGGATATTTGATTGACAAATGGCTAAAGACCGCTCCGCTTTTCATAATCATCAGTATTTTTGCGGCTCTGGCCGTCTCGGTTTACGAAATTCTTCATTTGGTGCGGCCGATGCTGGAAAATAGCCGAAAGGAACTGGAAGAATTTACGGGCGAAAAGAAAAATAACCAAAGTTAAAAGTCAAAAGTTAACAGTTAAAAGTCAAACGCTATGTCTTCTCCTCACATTTCTCTAATACCGGAACACATTGGAAGCATTTTGGGAATTCCTTTCACTAATTCGCTTTTGACGGCGTGGCTTGTGACGATTATTCTTGCGATTTTGGCGATTGCGGCTACGCGGGAGATGCGCTTTGTGCCGCGGGGAATCCAAAATTTTTTTGAAACAATAATCGAGTATGTGCTGGGATTGGTGGAGCAGGTGATGGAAAATCGCGAACAGGCGCGGAAGATTTTTCCATTGGTGGCGACGATTTTTCTGTTCGTGCTTTTTGCCAATTTGATGGGAATTTTTCCCGGCATCGGTTCTGTCGGCATAATCGCGGAGCACGGAGAAGAATTTATTCCGCTTTTGCGCCCAACCAACGCCGATCTGAATATGACCGTAGCGCTCGCTATGATCTCAATCGTCGCCATTCAAATTTTGGGCATTATAGCGCTTGGGTTTATAAAATATTCCAAAAGATTTTTTAATTTTTCAAGCCCTTTGAAATTAATCATCGGCCTTTTTGAATTGCTGGGAGAATTTACCAAAATCATTTCTTTTTCTTTCCGTCTTTTCGGCAATATTTTTGCGGGCGAAGTGCTTTTGATCGTTATCGGATTTTTAGCGCCGTACATAATTCCCGTACCGTTTCTTTTTCTGGAAATTTTTACCGGATTTATTCAGGCCTTTATTTTCGCGGTGCTGACACTCGTGTTTTACAAAGTGGCGATCACGCAAGAGGCTGGGGAAGACGCAGAAGAATCTTTAGAAAATAAACCCGTCTAAAAAGCGGAGTAGAATATTATTATCTTATTTTGATATTTTTATGAATTATCAATCAAAAAACTACGACCATATTTTAGGAATCGCCGGTTTGAGCGATCAATTATTGAGAAATCACTTTGCTCTGTATCAAGGGTATGTGACGAATTTCAATAAAGTAAATGATATTTTAGTCACGATGGAAAAAGAAGGAAAATTCGGCACGCCGGAGTACGCGGAGCTTAATCGTCGGCTAGGTTGGGAATTCAATGGAATGCGCTTGCACGAGTATTATTTTGAAAATCTGATAAAAGAGGCGAAGGCGATTGATAAAGGCTCTGAATTATCCAAAAAAATTGAAGCGGAATTCGGATCTTACGAGATGTGGGAAAAAGATTTCAGGGCAATGCTCGCGATGCGCGGTATCGGCTGGGTGATTTTATACTGTGACAAGCAGGCGAATAGGCTATTCAATGTGTGGATCAATGAGCACGATGCCGGACATTTTGCCGGCTGCCAACCATTGCTCGTTATAGATGTTTTTGAACACGCCTATATGCTGGACTACGGCATCAAACGCGCGGACTATATTGAAGCTATTATGAAAGCGATTGATTGGGAAACCGCCGAACAAAGAATCAAGCAGTAAAAGCAACCGTGTGCTTGAGGTATTGCAAATGTTGGAAAAATTTGCTATAATTATATCAAATAAATATTATAAATTAAATTTAAATTAAAATTATATGAAAAGACTTCCATTTGTTGGAATATTTTTCGCCCTCGTAGGAATAGCGCTTCTTATCGGAGGCGGGGTGGCCGTAGGCATGGCCAAGGCCGGAAAAACATCAATTCAGGCCGTGTATAATGCCCAGAAGCTTATGATGACCTATGACGCGAACGGCAATTTTACCGACCGGAACTCTGTTGAGGCGGGGAATGCGATTCTTTCGCTTTTGACCAATGATTGGAAATACCCTTTGAAAAAGAGTTCGCTTGATCCGAAAGACCCCTTGGTGAATACTCCTGACGAAGTAATGGTGCAATACGCCCGCATCTCATATCATACGCTGCATAATACGGTAAAAGTCACACTCGACAAAGATGCGGAGTACAAAGGCAAAACTTATACGGCCGGTGTACACGATGTTCCCATTGATGGTCGATATTGGCAGGATTTTGACCGACAGAATCCGCTTGATGGACCGGCACGAACTCAAGCCTGGAGTGCGACCGTACTTGGATTGCTGGCAAGTTTGCAGGCCGGGTTTGCCTCTCATACGCTGGTAGAGCTCGCCTGGTTTGTCGGCCTATTGGTCATGGGGCTCGGCATGACATTTCTTGTTGGCGGATTGGGGATCGCATACGCAGGCTTAAGGGAGCACAAAAAATAGCAAGTCATTTAAAAAAATCATCATATTACCGATGCCGCCCGCGTGGTCTTTCCAACGGGCGGCTTTAATATACAGAGGCGATCATGAAGGCGATTGATTGGGGAGCGTCGGAAAAGAGAATAATTTAATGAAAAATCAGGCATAAGATTAATATCCGCAGATTAATATCCGCCTCGCTTGTCGCCGGGGCGGATTTATTATTATTCATTTTAGCGCAAAAATAAATTTGTACACGCAACGCGCTATCGCTGATTGGATGTACAAATTTCCGGAGCGCGCCAAATAGTTAATAGATGGAATATTAGAGAAAATACACTTTTTTGCGATTTGAACTCGTTCCTTAACGCCTTGTAAAAAGGGCGGGTTTTTGGTACAGTTAAAGCAAAATAATTGCACCAATATTAGGCGCGCGCGACATTAAGCGATGATTTATGAAATAAAATTATGAATGAGATTATTTACATTCTTACAAACGAAGCGATGCCCGGATATGTCAAAATCGGGAAGACCAGCAATAATCTCGCGCAACGAGTGCGCGACCTGAGTGCCTCAACAAGTGTTCCGATGCCGTTTACGGTTTTCTATGCTTGCAAAGTTAATGATGCAAATTTTGTTGAGCATCAACTTCATGATGCCTTTGATAACAATCGTGTAAACCCGAGGCGAGAATTTTTTCAGATTGCGCCCGAGCGCGTAGTTGCCGCATTGAAGCTGGCGGAGATTGAAAATTTAACTCCCAAGAGTGATTTAATCGAAACGCGGGAAGACAAAGAGGCGCATAAAGAAGCGTTAGAAAGGCGCGGGAAATTTAATTTTGAGATAACCGGTATTCCATTAGGTGCGGAGATTTATTTCGGGCGAGATGAAACTAAGAAAGCAAAAGTGGTGGATCTTCACTCCGCCAAATCAATTGAATTTAATGGTGAGGTAATCAGCCTTTCCGAGTCTGCTCGAAAAATACTCGGATATACATACGGCATAGCGGGTACGGATTATTGGATGTATGAGGGCGAAACACTTGATGAGCGCAGGCGAAGAATTGAGAGTGGAGAATAACTTTATGGCAAATAAATCATTAAACAGTAATTTACATAAAGCCAACAAGGCAAAAAAAGATGAGTTTTATACCCAGCTTATTGATATTGAAAAAGAACTAAAGCACTATAAAGAACAGTTTCGGGGCAAGGTTGTTTATTGCAATTGTGATGATCCGTATGAAAGTAACTTTTTCAAATATTTTGCCGCCAATTTTAATGCTCTCGGTCTCAAAAAGTTAATCACTACCAGTTATACAAAGTCACCAATTGCTGGAGGACAATTGCCGCTCTTTGAGGTCAAAGGTTTAAAACCAAAAGGTAAAGAACCGTTTAAGATAGAGCTCAATGAAGTGACAGATACCGACGCAGACGGCGCGGTGGGGCTTACTGATGTGAAGTGGCTCTTAAAAAATGATGCCAATATCGCTACCCCACTTAAGGGGAATGGAGATTTTCGCAGTGAGGAGTGCATCGGACTTCTTGATCAAGCAGATATTGTGGTAACCAACCCACCATTTTCGCTCTTTCGCGAATATGTGGAGCAATTAGTTGAGCATAAAAAGAAATTTATAATTCTTGGCGATCAGAACGCAATTACATACAAAGATTTTTTTAAACTTATAAAAGATAACAAACTATGGCTTGGTTATGATAACGGTGGCACAAAATGGTTTCAAGTCCCAATGGATTACGATATACCAACAGAGTCAAGAAAAAAAATTGAAAATGGAGTGCAATATTTTAGTATGGGGCGTATCGTATGGTTTACAAATATGGAAACTACAAAACGTCATCAGGAGTTAACTTTGTATAAAAAGTATACGCCCGAAGAATATCCAAGGTATGATAATTACGAAGCTATAAATGTTGATAAAGTTAGCGATATACCAATGAACTACAAAGGAGCAATGGGTGTGCCAATAACATTTTTAGATAAATATAATCCAAATCAATTTGAAATAATCGGTCAAACACACAGCGGAGATACCTCTCCAGAGGTTGAATTATTAAGGAAGGACCCAGAGCATAGACATCGAGGTATTGTGCATGGTGAAAATAAGGAGAAATATGCTCGTATTTTAATTAAAAATAAGAAAATAAAAAATTAGTATGAAAATTGAACTGCATAGAATTACAGTACGCAAAGTTATTGCCGGCTACAAAGACAGCGCTGAAGAAGGCGTGGTGGCGTATAGCGGTAAACTCGACATTCGCCCAAAATATCAACGCGAATTTGTCTATACCGGCAAACAACGGGATGCCGTGATTGAAACAGTTAAAAACGGCTTTCCGCTCAATGTGATGTATTGGGTTAAGACAGACCAGGGGAATTTTGAGGTTTTGGACGGCCAACAACGCACTATTAGCATAGGACAGTATGTAAATGGAGATTTTTCACTCAATGATCGCTTTTTTCATAACTTGATTGACGAAGAACAAAGCCAGATTTTGGATTATGAACTGATGATTTATTTCTGCGAAGGCACGGACAAAGAGCGGTTGGACTGGTTTAGAATCATTAATATCGCCGGTGAAAAATTAACCGATCAAGAAATACGCAATGCGGTTTATACCGGACCGTGGCTCTCCGACGCTAAACTGAAATTTAGCAAATCAAACTGCGCGGCATATCTTCTGGCAAATGACGGCGGACAATTAGTGAGCGGGTCGCCAATACGACAAGAGTATTTAGAAACCGCGCTTTCATGGATCAACGACGGCAGGATAGAGGATTATATGGCCAAACATCAGCATGATCAGAGCGCTGAAGAATTGTGGCAGTATTTTCAAGATGTGATTGCATGGGCGCGAAATATTTTTACAAATTATCGCCGAGAAATGAATAGCGTGCAGTGGGGCGAGCTGTATAACAAATTCAAAGACAAGAAACTGAACGCTAACAAACTTGAAGTCGAGATTAAAGAGTTGATGCAAGATGAAGATGTAACGAAAAAATCCGGTATTTATCCATATGTTTTAACCAGAAATGAAAAATTCCTAAATATCCGCTCTTTTACAGAAAAGCAAAAAAGAGAGGCTTATGAAAAACAAAAAGGTGTTTGTAAAAAATGCAAAGACCATTTTGAAATAGAAGAAATGGAAGCTGATCATATAAAACCTTGGCACGAAGGCGGTAAAACAATCTCCGGAAATTGTCAGATGTTGTGCAAGCAAGATAACAGAACTAAATCTGGGATATAAAATGATAGGCGCGCAAAAATAAGGCGAATAAATGATTTTAGCGTAAAAAATATGCCTAACCGCGAACTAGAACGAAGAATAATTAATGCTTTTGTAAAAGCGCAAGAAAAAATATCTGGGATAGAATGGAAAATTGTTCAATGGCCGGATCACAATCCAAATGCCAACAAAGAGATTGACGCAATAGCTTTCTGCGATTCTGCCAAAATCGCAATTGAACATATGAGTATAGACGCTATTGAAAATCAGCGAGGAGAGGAATCCATTTTTTCAGAAGATTTTGGTGGGCTTGAAAAGGAGTTAAGCGGGCGATTGCTATTTTCATTGCGACTCACTTTTGATTATAAGTATAGAGGCGACATGAAGAGTAAAAAATGGAATAAAATAATAGATAAGGTAAGATTAAATCTAAAAAATTGGATTTTAAGCGATGTGGCCAATCTGCCGGATACAAAAAAATGGTTTCATCCAAAAGAATTGCCATTTGGTGTTTATATCTCCAAAGACAGTACGCGTCATGGAAATATTACGCTGTCGCGATCTATTAATGAGGAAGATCTCTCTATGCACGATGAAACAATAAGATGTTTAAAGCGTCACTCCGATAAACTGTTTAAATACAAGAATCAACACTATGAAACAATTTTACTTGTCGAGTCTTCCGATATAGCTTTGATGAATCCAGTTGTTGCTAAATCTATTATCACCAGAGCCGCTGATCAAGATGCGCTTCATGGAATTAATCGAATTTGGTATGCTGATACTTCAGGAAATGCGGAAATTTATTTTTCCACAATTAACCCTTATGGTAAAATGGAAATTGAGTTAACATTTATAAAGAGCAGTTAATTATATATGCCAAGATTTGCAAAAGCGCGAAAGGAAGACGATGCGGAGCCGCGGTGCGGGTTGTGCGGGGAAGCGGAACGGCTGATACGAACTGAATAAGGAGTATAAGAAGAAATAACATCAAACGCTCGGAAACGCGTAAAACATAAATTTGTCGTTATTCCAGCGATCATCGTTACAACAACATTCCAATATTCTTGAGAATATAAGAATGTTTGCAATCTCTAATTCGCGCGAATAGGAGAATACCAAATATGACAACATTTTTAGAATGTTTTAAAATTATTTTAACCGGAGACAAGGAAGCCAGCCGAAAGGCGGCGCGGGAAGTGAAAATTATTGCCGAAGCATAGCCGCAAGAAAAAACCAGACATAGAAAAAACCAGTCTTGACAGAGCTGATTTTTGGGATTATCCTTACAATGAAGAATGAATCAATAGTATAAAATTATTTTTATGGAAAAAGAAGATTTTAGCGAACTTATTAAATATCTTGACGAGCAATTTGGAGGATTGGAGAAAAGAATGAATAATTTGGAGGATGGATTTAGAACGCTCCAAACCTCGGTGGACGCTTACGCGCATAAAGCGGACGCGTATTTTCAAGAGATGGTTATGCTGTCGAATAAAGTTGATCGTTTGGAGCGATGGATTCTTCAGCTTGCGGAAAATGCCCATATTCAGCTAAAAGCGTGATAGTATCAAATTGATTAACCGCCCCGAAAGGGGCTTTATTTATGTGCGG
>JBBUEG010000003.1:0-3640 GCA_038056985.1 Patescibacteria group bacterium
TTGCGGCGCAATTGCTCCCGCACCTCGGGCGTATTGTCATCGTCGGTAATCAAGCCGTCGTTTTGGAATTCCTCCAAAACTTCGTCAATGGCCTCAAAATAAGCTTCGCGCGAAAAAAGGCCTTGCGTTTCCATTTTGTCGCGCGCCGCGGCGAATAATTCATTGATTTCTACATCCATAGATTGAGAAAAATCCGAAGTTGTCGTTATCCGGTTTTCGTTTTCGCGGCTCGTTTCGTTTTACGGTATCGTCATACGGCAATGCCGTTTGACGAAAACCTTTGACGATACGGGCGGCGAAACCGTATAACCTTAGACGATATATAAATATTACCTCAGATTTAATATTCTAAAGAATAATTATAATTTAATTAATTTCCTCTGGCTTCATTCATTTTCGCCAATAATTTTTCCCGTACCTGGCTCATCATTTCCGGATGTTCTTTTAAAAATTGTTTGGCTGATTCCCGGCCTACTCCGATTTTTACTCCGTCCAACGCGTAGGAATTTCCGCTTTTTTGTATTATACCCGTATTGGCGCCCGTGTCAAGAATGTCCGCGGACTTGGAAATTCCTTCATTGTACATAATTTCAAATTCGCTGGTCCGGAAGGGCGCCGCGATCTTATTTTTTACCACTTTCACTTTGGTTTTATTGCCGATTACCTGATCGCCGTTTTTCAGCTGTTCGCTCCGCCTGATATCCAATCGGACGGAAGAATAAAATTTCAAAGCATTGCCGCCCGTGGTCGTTTCCGGATTGCCGAACATTACGCCGATTTTCATTCTGATCTGATTGATAAAGATAATAATGGTTTTTGATTTGGAAACAATGCCGGTAAGTTTTCTTAGGGCATGGCTCATCAGCCGAGCCTGGACGCCCATTTGCGAAGCGCCCATTTCTCCTTCTATTTCCGATCTTGGCGTCAAAGCGGCCACCGAATCAATCACGATTATATCAATTGCGCCGGAACGAACCAATGTCTCAACGATTTCCAAGGCTTGCTCGCCCGTATCCGGCTGGGAAATCAAAAGATCTTCCACTTTTACTCCGATTTTTTTGGCGTATTCCGGATCCATCGCGTGCTCGGCATCCACAAACGCGGCGATACCGCCCAGCTTTTGCACTTCCGCGACGACGTGGAGCGCCAAGGTGGTTTTTCCGGACGATTCCGGGCCGTATATTTCGGTAATCCGGCCGCGCGGCAATCCGCCCGCCCCGAGCGCCAAATCCAAAGAAAGGCAGCCGGTGGAGACGGTCTCCACATTCATGGTTTTTACGCCAATTCCCAATTTCATTATGGATCCTTCGCCAAAGCGATCCTGAATTTGTGCCATGGCCAGTTCCGCGGCTTTTTGTTTGCTGGTAATTTGCGTTTTGCTTTGTTCTTTTGCCATAGAGTGAAATAGCTCCTTATAAAATAATAATTATTCTTGAACTAAAATGTGTCGTTCAAGAATAGTGGATTTGCCTTTTTTATTGACTGCTTGAATTGTAATTAAATTCAAACCTTTTTGCAAGTCCACGGTTTCTTTGAATATCCCGTCGGCGTTTACAAAGACCGCTTCCCGGTTTATGAAGACTTTAGCCTCGCCTCCGGCGCGGCCGTCCACGGTAATGGTCCGAGCGGCAGTCTGCTCATTATCAGACGGATAGAAAATTTCCAATTTCGGCGGCGCTGACAAAAATCTGGCTTCATAAAAAAAATAGCCGAACAAACCGAGAATAATCAGCAAAGCGATTCCCAATTCAATGCGCCGAGGCGTAAAAATCACTTTTGGTGCAATGCTTTTATTTTTTTTGTTTTTTGAGTCGGCCGCGGCTTTGGCCGGATCCAGCATTCCCATCCCTTTTTCAATGTCGCCGCCCAAGAAAATCAAATAGCTTTTCAAAAAATTCTTCGCATAAACCAATCCGGGAAGCTTTTCAAAATCTTCCGCCTCCAGCGCTTTCAAATATTTTAAAGAAATACCCGTGGAACAGGCGGCCGCCTCCAAAGAAACATTTTTTTCCTCGCGCAATTCTTTTAAATACACGCCCAAATCAGAGTGATCGATGGATTGATGTTTGAAGGGCATAATCAATTTAATTCGCTTTGCTCGTCTTTTCTTTCCTCGTTATCGTCATTATTATTTCCGTTCAAAAACTCGTCATTTTCCAGAATCTTGTCCGCTTCTTTAATAACACCGAATTGTTCAGTACTTACCAAAATTTCGCGCGGTTTGGCGCCGTCGGCCGGGCCGATTATTCCTTTGTCTTCCAAAAGATCAAGCATACGGGCGGCCCGAGCATAGCCTACGCGCAGCCGCCTCTGGAGAAGCGAAGCGGATGCTTTTCCCGCCCGCACCACCACTTCTTGAGCTTCAGCGAGCATCGTATCATCGCTTCCCAGATCAAATTCGGCGGTTGATTTAGTCGGACCCTCCACCACTTCGCTTTGATATTGCGGTACTCCTTTTTGGCGGGTATGAAGCATTACTTTATTGATATCCTCATCGGAAACAAAAACGCCCTGAAGCCTTTTCGGCTTGGAAAGATCGGCCGACACATAGAGCATATCGCCCTTGCCCAACAATTTTTCCGCTCCGGAAGTATCCAAAATAGTGCGCGAATCAGTGCCGGAAGCGACATTAAAGGCGACGCGCGACGTGATATTGGCTTTGATAAGGCCGGTCAAAACATCCACGGACGGCCGCTGGGTGGCTAAGACCAGATGAATGCCGGTCGCCCGAGCCATTTGCGCCAGACGAACAATCAAACCCTCCACTTCCTTGGCCGCCACAGACATCAAATCGGCCAATTCATCAATCGCTACTATGAGATACGGCATAGCCTGGTCCGGATGATTGTCATTGAAAGACTGGATATTGCGGCTTTGGTTTTGGGAAAAAACTTCAAACCGGCGATCCATTTCTCCCACAGTCCAGCGCAAAGCATGAATGGTTTTTTGCACATCGGTAATTACCGGCGTTATCAAATGCGGTATTCCATTGTACGAAACAAGCTCCACTCTTTTAGGATCCACCAAAAGAAGCTGGCACTCCTCGGGCGTATTTTGCGCGATCAGGGATAAAAGCAAAGTGTTGAGGCAAACGCTTTTTCCCGAACCGGTCGCTCCGGCAATCAGCATATGCGGCATTTTTTCCAGATCGGCCAAATAGGGATTGCCCATCACATCCTTGCCTAGAGCGATAATCAAATTTGATTTTCTTTTTTTAAAGCTTTCCGATTCCAAAATTTCCCGCAGACTCACAGTGGCTTGCGCGTGATTGGGCACTTCAATTCCGGCCAAAGATTTTCCGGGAATGGGCGCTTCAATACGGATCGGATGCGCGGCCAGCGCCAGCGCCAAATCATTGGACAAAGCCGTGATTTGGGCAAGCTTCACTCCTTCGGCCGGCTTGAGAGTATATTGGGTCACGCGCGGCCCCACATTGGCGTCGCCCATTTCCACTTGAATGCCGAAATTTTCCAAGGTTTTTTGTATGCGCAATTTATATCCTTCAATATCGCCGCCCGAAGCCGTATTGGCGGTCATGGACAATAAATCAGTGGGAAACAACAGCTCGCGCCTGATACCGACTCTTCTGGGAAGCATTGCCGGCTGGATTGTCGGCTTTTTGAAAATATCGTCTTTTGTT
>JBBUEG010000004.1:0-10608 GCA_038056985.1 Patescibacteria group bacterium
AGCGATGTAAGCACAGCGGCGGCTGTAACCAATGGAGCGTTAATGTATCGTTACGTATGCGATAAAACTAATGTAACATACGAAATTAATGCTCGCTTAGAAAGTACTGCTTTTGGTACGGGCAGTACTGATGATAACAAAGCGGCGAAAGATGGGGGAGACAACCTTCTTCTTTATGAGATCGGAACCCTCTTAACAATATTGCCGGGTACTAATGATTTTTAATCAGAAAGAATGTAAAATAAACAGTAGTTTAACCCCTCCGAATTTCGGAGGGGTTTTTGTTTTTGGTTATTTCTTGAGTATTTTTTCAAATTTGTCGTTTATCTTGCGATCGCTTGAAAACCTACAAATTCGCCATTAACGTTATTCGGCGGCAATACCTGGATTTATTGTTTAATTTGCGATCGCTTGAAAAGCCGCAGATTTTGATTTTTCGCGTTTTTTGTGGTACATTAGTTAGAGATTAGCTAAATATAATGCGATCTATATGGCGTTGGATATTCAGAAAATTAAACCAATTGTTAAAAAGTTGGCTCAAAAATACGGGCTTTTTTTGGTTATTCTTTTTGGCTCTCAAGCGACCGGAAAAATACACAAAAAAAGCGATGTGGATATTGCATTTTATTCAGATAAAAAAATGAGCCTATATGACATAGCCAAAACGCAAATAGAATTTGAGCAGGCGCTTAAAGTTGGAAAAATTGAGCTGGTTGATTTGCGGAACGCCCCGCCGCTTCTTCTTAAAGAGATTGCGAAAAATTCCGCTTTACTTTATGAAAGAGATGTGTTCGCTTTCTCGCGCTTTAAAATCTATGCCTTTAAGCGGTATATGGAATCTAAAAAACTTCTTGCTTTGCGCGCGGCCGCCCTTGACAGATTTATTAAAAAAACATAAGTAGAACATAAATATATGATTAACAAAGAATTAGTGATAAATAAAATGGCGGACATTCAGAAGTATTTGGAAGAAATGGCGCCAATTCTTAAATACGAGGCGCGGGAAATTATTGATGACAACTTGAAGCTTCATACGGTTGAGAGATTGTTTCAATTGATTGTTGACGCGGCCATTGATATTAACACTCACATTATTATTGAAACCGAGCTTAATGTGCCGGACGATTATCAGAGCACTTTTATGACTTTGGGCGAGCACAAGATTCTTGCTATGGATTTTGCCGTGGCAATCGCTCCGTCCGTCGGATTGCGTAATTTGATTATCCATAAGTACGGAAAAGTTGATATTAAGAAAATGGTGGATGACATCAAGAATAATATTGGGCAATATAAAGAATATCTGGAAAATATCGCTGAATTTTTAAAAAAATAAAATTATGTTTCTCGCTTCAAATCTCGCCTACCAAATCATCGCGGTGTGGATGCCGCTTTTTGTGTTTGCCATATTTTTCGCTTCGGCTGTAGGCGCGTATATTTGGCGGCAGACAAGATTGAATAAAATTTTAAAATGGGGGATCGGGGCTTTTATCTTCACTTACCTCGCTCGCTCCGGATATTTGGTTTGGCTTCAGCATGCCACTTGGAAAAATGATGAATTTGGCAAATTTTTGCTGCCGCCCAATCAGCCCATAGGATATTTTTGGCAATATGTTTGGACGCATTTTCTGATTGATTTGCCTTGGATTTTCGGAGGGGCTTTAATTTTAGCCGGAATTGTCTTGGTTTTGGGGATTGTCTCAAAAGGAAGAATGGTGGACGGTACGGACGCTTTATTGGCCATATTCGGGGCATTGATCGCGGGCTGGCCCAATATGCTGGCTTACTTTTTAATTGTTCTGATCTTGGCTTTGCTGGGCAGTTTGGTTTATGGTATAATTAAAAGGCAAATTATTCTCATTCCCATTACTCCGTTTTTTTTCGCTGGCGCCATTATTGTATTTTTATGGGGGACGAAGATCACGGAAATACTGGGATTGGGGCAACTCATAGTATGAAAACAATTTTAGTGGTGGAAGACGACAATTTAACGCGCAAGGTTATTGAAATCAGGGTTAAACAAATTCTGGGCGATGTTGATATTGAAATCGCCACCGCCACCGACGGCAATGAAGCGCTGGAAAAATATCAAGCGCTCAAGCCTAAGGTGGTTATTTTGGACTTGGTTTTGCCGGGCATCAACGGCTTTGATATTATGGTTCAAATAAAAGATGACATTAAATCCAAAAAGACAATCGTGGTGGCGCTTTCCAATCTTTCCGGCGGCCAGGATATGGCGCGCGCCAAGACTCTCGGCGCGGTGGAGTATTTTGTGAAGTCAAATATTGATATGGCGCATTTGGCCGAGTCAATTAAAAAATATTTATAATTTAATTTAAAAAAATTCTTAAAATATGGAGGCAATCAATTTCGCAATAGATATTGTTCTTATTATTTGCGGCGTATTGGCCACTTGGTACGCTTGGAGTATCGGCGGAAGCATCGGACACGGCAGTCTGAAATTGATGGCTGGCGGATTTTTGCTTTTAGGATTAGCGCACTTTGCCGAGACTTTGGTTTTTTTGGTGGTTCCAGACTTACCGTTTGAGGCCGGAGAAATTATCCACCGAGTAATAGTTTTAGTCAGTTTTGTAATGATTTTGATCGGGTATCAAAGATTGGCGAAGTTTGTGCGGTCATGATGTCATATAGGGCACCCATTCGCTACGCGGATTCTTGCGGATAGATACGCAGATTTCACGCAGATCCGCGCGTGATCTGCGTATTGGATCGGCGTGATATCCGCGTAATGACTTATTATTAAGATTAAGGCATTAGGACTAACATGCATTTACCTCCGAGAATTTTAAGAAACATCATCGTCAAGACCGGACTGGTGACCGAGGATGATTATCATCAGCTGGAAGGAGAAGCGGCCAGGCGCGGGACGGCCGTGGCCAGCCTTTTAGTGGAAAAAGAAATCGTGCCGGAAAAATATTTGGCTGAATTTTTGGCCAGCTCTTTGCGCATTCCGGTCATTGATTTGAAAAAAGAAGAATTGAAAAAAGATATTGTCCGTCTTATTCCGGAAAATCTGGCCGAGAGCCTGCGCGCCATCGTGTACGCGCGGGAAAAGGACAAAAAAGGGGATGAATATTTCAGTGTGGCGATGGAAGATCCGCTCAATATTCAAGCGATATCCTTTTTGGAAAAAAAATTGGGAGGCCTTGTCATCGCGCATTTGATAACACCGACCAATTTCAAATCGGCGTTAAGGCTTTATCGAGTGGATATTTCATTGGAATTCAATAAAATCATTCAGGAAAATATTGAAAAGGCGACTATTGAAAGCGGGGGAACGGCCTCCCGCGAACAATTGGCCGAATCCATACCGGTCATTGCCATATTTGATACGATTTTAAAATACGCGGCCGCGTCCAATGCTTCGGACATTCATATTGAGCCGGAGCCCAAGCAAGTGCTGGTGCGGTACCGGATTGACGGCATTTTGCGGGATATTATTGATCTGCCGGTCGCGGTGGCGAGCGCCTTGGTTGCCCGAATAAAAGTAATGTCGCGAATGGCTATTGATGAGCACAGCAAGCCGCAGGACGGCCGTTTCAAATTTCAATACGAAGACCAATCCGTATCCTGCCGCGTGTCCGTAATGCCGGTTTTTTATGGAGAAAAGGCCGTGATCAGGCTTTTAGTGTCAAGCGGCCGGGTATTCGGACTCAATGAATTGGGATTTTCCGAATACAATCAGAAAATAATTCAGGATAATTTAAAGACGACACACGGGATGATTTTGTCCACCGGCCCCACCGGTAGCGGTAAGACCACCACTCTTTACGCGCTTTTGCATTTATTGAATAATCCGGATGTCAATATTTGCACCATTGAAGATCCGATTGAGTACGATATTCCGCGCATTAATCAGACGCAAGTCAATGTAAAAGCCGGCATCACCTTTGCCAATGGCTTGCGGGCGTTTCTCCGCCAAAATCCGGATATTATGATGGTGGGAGAAATCAGAGACGGCGAGACCGCCGATATCGCCATTCAATCGGCCCTCACCGGACATTTGGTATTATCTACCATTCATACCAATGACGCTCCATCCACCATTGCCCGTCTGATTGATATGGGAGCAGAGCCTTTTCTTTTGTCAACAACTTTGAATCTAATAATCGCCCAAAGGCTTTGCCGCCGTATTTGCCTGCACTGCATTGCGAGTATTCCCATACCTAAAGACACAGCCGAGCTTATTAAAAAACAATTGCGCCTGGTTAATCCCGCCAAAGAGCCGACCGTGCCGAAACTCATATTCAAGGGGCAAGGCTGTAAGCAGTGCTCCGATTCGGGCTATTCCGGACAAATCGGCATTCTGGAAGTTTTGGACATTACGGCCGAGATCAGGGAAATGGTCACAGTCAACGCATCGTCCGATAAAATTCGCGCCTCGGCGATAAAAAACGGAATGAAAACAATGTTTGAAGACGGGATGATAAAGGTGGAAGCCGGAATGACGAGCGTTGAAGAAGTGCTGAAGGCCATTCGTGAGTGATCGAGCTTCTATAGCTTCAGTAGCTTCGTTAGCTTGTTAGGAGTTGATAAATAGATTAACGATAACAAAGACTAATGAAGCTAACGGAAGCTAACAAGCTAATGAAGCTTAGGTTATGTTATACTCCTACACCGCTACCACGACCGAAGGGACAGTGCAAAGAGGAATTATGGAGGGCCCGACGAACGGGGCTATTTTTGACATTCTTACGCGCCAGGGATTGTCCATTGTTTCCATCAAAGAAAGCTCGGCCGCGAAAAAATCCATGGGCGGGGGAATCGTGCTCTTTGGCCGGATAAAGTTTTACGAATATATTTCTTTTGTGGATCGGCTCGCCACAATGATCAAAGTGGGGTACGCTCTCACCGACGCGGTGGATGTCCTGCACAAAGATACGACTAATCCGATTTTTAAGGAAATCCTTTTGCAAGTGAAATTCGGCCTGGAAAAAGGCCAAACGCTTTCTTCCCTCTTAGCCAAACACCCGAAGCACTTCTCATCCATTTTTATCAGCTTGATCAAGGCCGGCGAATCTTCCGGCACCTTGGAAAAAGTGCTGGACCATTTATCCGTCCAACTGAAAAAAGATTATGATTTGCGCAAAAAAATAAAATCCGCCCTGATCTATCCGGTTTTTCTTTTTATCCTTACGGTTATCGTGATGCTGGGGATGTTCATTTTCATAATGCCGCGCCTGGTGAAAGTATTCGCGCAGAGCGAAGTGGAATTGCCCATTACCACCAAAATTCTTTTGGCCGTCAGCAAGGTCTTGTCTTTTAACATTCCTTTGACCCTCATCACGGCCGGATTTCTGGCGATTTTTTTAATAACGCTCGTTCGTTCCCAAGCCGGAAAAGCGATTTTATCGCGAATCGGCTTTCATTTGCCGGTGGTAAAAAAGCTTATGCGCCAAGTGGCTTTGGCGAGATTTGCCCGAACGCTCTCCTCGCTTTTGGGATCGGGCATTTCCATTTTGGAAGCGATTGATCTGACGGCCGATGTGGCGGGCCCTTCCCGCTACGGCCAAATAATCCGCGGATCCAAAAAAAGCTTAGAGAAAGGCGTCCCTTTGAGCGTTTATTTGTCCCGCGAGCCGGATCTATTTCCTAATCTTTTGCTTTCTATGATTAGTGTGGGAGAAAAGAGCGGAGAGCTGGACAATATTTTGCAAAAAGCGGCGGATTTTTACGAAGTGGAGGTGGATTCCAGCCTCAAAGATTTGGTGGTATTTTTGGAACCGGCAATGCTTTTTTTCATCGCCATCGCCATCGGATTTTTGGCGCTGGCGATTATTACGCCGATATATTCGCTGGTGGGGAGTATTGGCTAGGATTAAAAAGTAATCCTTTTTTCCTCTCCCTTTAGGGAGAGGATTAAGGTGAGGGTAGACAAATATGCTGCATCGTTTTAATCAATTAGCGACTATTAAAGCGCGAAATTTGCGAAAATCATCCACTGATGCCGAGTTATTTTTATGGAAACATTTGCGATCGCGGCAGCTTGGCAAGTTTAAATTTCGACGGCAAGAACCAATCGGACATTTTATTGTTGATTTTGTCTGTTTAGATAAAAAAATAGTTATAGAAGTTGACGGTAGTCAACACAGAAGCAACAAAGAATACGACGCGGAAAGGAGTGAATATTTGAAAAATTTAGGTTTTATTATTTTAAGATTTTGGAACAACGATGTATTAAATAATATTGACGGAGTATTGGAAGAGATTGGTAATTATTGTCTCCCTCACCCCAACCCTCTCCCAGCGGGAGAGGGAATAAAGAAGGGGTTTACATTAATGGAGCTCGTCCTCGTTATTGCCATCTTGGGCATTATTGCCGGATTGGGAATCGGCAATTACGCGAATTTTTTGCGCCAGAGCTCGCTGGATTCGGCGGCCAATGAAATTGTCGCCAAATTGCGCGAAGCGCAGACTAATTCGCAGGCGTCAAGCGACAATTACGCGTGGGGAGTGGAATTTGACACGACCAATAAAGATCGGTATGTGATTTTCAAAGGCAATTGTTCAAATGATGCGGCTTTGTCTTGCCGGACATTATCTGATTGCAGCAGTAATCCCTGTACGCTTACTGACACGGAAACAATTTTTTTAAATTCAGCGGTTGAAATAAATTCCGCAAGTTTTGGCGGAGGCATTTACACAGTCTTTGATCGTCCGACCGGAAAACCAAAATCCGGAAAAAATGGCGATGTCGTCATCCAGCTTAAAGGCGGCTCCCAGCAAAAGACCATCAATGTCTCGGCGCTCGGCAAAATTGAATAAATATATGATAAATACGAACCATCATTTTTTTAGACCTTCACCCACCCCCACTCGCTCCCCCTTAGTAAGGGGGAGAAGGAGGGGGTCGCAAAACGGCCAGCTTCTCGTTGAAGCCATTCTGGCCATTGCTCTTCTCGGCGTTTTAGCCGGCATTATCGGTATGGCCGTTAATGTGTCCACGCAATCCAATAAAGCTTCGGGGAAAAAAACAGTCGCTGTCGCCCTGGCGCAAGAGGCGATAGAAGCCGTGCGGGCGATTAGGGATAATAATGAAACCACCGGCCGCGGGTGGAATAAGATTTATGAATTGTTAAAAGGATCAGGAAATTTGTATTATCCCGCAAATACTACTATTCTTTGCGGATCGGCAAAATGGTGCCTGGTGTCCGGCAGTGAAACGGTTGTTAAGGACGGAGTAACCTATACGCGATCTCTTTACATAGAAAATGTTTGCCGAGACGCGCGAAACGGAGGGGGGAATATTTCAAGCACTTATTCCAGTGGATCATGTCCGGTGAATGAATATGACGATCCGTCCACGCAAAAAATCACTATTACAGTCACGGCCGCCGGCATGCCGACTATAGATGTGGAAGAATATTTGACGCGATCAACAAATAATACGAAAACTTGGGACACGCAAGGGGAGTTTACCGGCGGAACATGTTCAAGTACATATGTAACGGGAACGGGCGAAGTGGAGCTGGGAAGCGGCGGATGTTAGTTTCTTTTAATAAATGCCGAAATTTGGTATAATTAAATGAATTGAACGCATAAGTTTTTAATATTATGACTTTGGAGAATTTTATTAAAAAACGGCCAAGTCTGATTTGGTATACGAAAAATTATAAAGGGCTGACGGCCGAAGCCATTGTTGAGGCCACCCTTAACTATGGGGACTGGCACGATGTGCAAACACTAATCGGTATTTTGGGCATTAAAAAAACCGCTAGGATATTTAAAAAACAAGCAAAACAAAAACGATGCAATTATCATGAAAAATCAAAACATTACTTCTCGCTATATTTTAAAAAACACGCGCATGCATAAAGAAATTTTTACAAAAGAACAGACGGATTTACTTCCGCTTATTAAAGAATTCAGCAAAGATTTTATTTTAGTTGGCGGGACAGCCATTGCTTTGCACATTGGCCACCGGCAGTCCATTGATTTTGATCTTTTTTCATACGGAGAACTTAAGAATGCAAAAATAAAAAGAAAAATACTTCGTTATCGTAAAATAGATAAGACCTACATCAGCACAACGGAAGAATACACGCTAATAATTAATAGCGTCAAAATGACATTTTATAATTTTCCTTACAAAATAAAAGCATCCGCGTATTTGGATAAAACAATACAATTGCCTGACTTGCTAACTTTGGCGGCGATGAAAGCCTTCGCGCTGGGAAATAGGGGGAAATGGAAGGATTATGTTGATTTGTATTTTATCCTAAAAAATTACCATTCGCTTGATGAAATATCAAAAAAAGGAGAAGAGGTTTTTGGCGGTGAATTTAATGGGAGGATTTTTCGCGAAGCACTGGCATATTTTGACGATGTCAATTATTCCGAAAAGGTGGTTTATATGAAAGGATTTGCGGTACCCGATCGCGTCATTGAAAAAGCGTTGGTGAAATTCAGCTTGGAGGATTAAAATATACGCAATAATAAATTTATGCCCAAAAAAGACATCAAAAAAGAATCTGCCGAAGAAACGACAGTGCGCAAAGGCGAAGAATATATTGCTCCGCCAAAAAAAAGCGGGACAATTTACATAATTGCTTTTGTTATTGTTCTGATTGCCGCCGGCGGGATTTTTTATTGGAAAATTTCAAATGATTCGCCCAATATCACCGCCGGACAGCCGCAGAATGTTAATGTATCGCAAAATTCAAATACGACTGCGATTGTGGTAGCTCCTTCCACGGGCAAAGAAGTGGAAGTAAAAGGCGTGCTGGAAGTAGCCGAAGCCTCAACTGCCGTGACGGCCAAGGGTGCCTATGAAAAATTATTGGCCGAAGCGAAAAAATGGAAGGAAGACGCGACTCTCGTGAATTTGCGTTCGGATCAGGATGTGGCGCTGGATGGAAAAAGTATCAAATGGGAGGGATTTTTTATTTCCCAAAGCGATCATTCTAAAGGCTGGAAGGCGGTTTTGCAAGACGGGGTAGCGGGCAATTCGGCCGAGCAAGAAACCAATGCCAAAGTTTTGACCGAACCGAGTTTTATGGTATCCGCCAATGGCGGATCCGCCTCGGGCGGAGATTCCGGAGACGCGATCAAAGCCGGCCTAGGCGACCTCGGCGCATCGGAAGTCAAAGTCTCGTCCATCCGCCTTTTCCAAGAGACCGAATCCGGCGAATGGTTTTGGTCTGTGGCGACAGATAAGGGAAATATCACGCTCAAGGCGCGTTGATTTGAAATATTGAATTTATGAAATCATTTGCTTTTATTGACGCTTCCAATCTTTTTTACGGCGGGGAGAAGAGCCTCGGCTGGAAAATTGATTATCGGAAATTATTGAAATATTTGAAAGATAAATACGGCGTGGGACGGACTTTGTATTTCGGAGGCGTGGAGATACACGACTTTCAGTACGATTATTTGGATAGTAAAACAGTGCCGCTTGACGAGCTGGAAAAATATCTGGTTGATTTGGTGGAAAGCGAAAATCAGAAATTGAATGAAGCCGAGCTTGTGCTGATCGCCCGCCATCTCCAGCGCGTTCGTTTTTATCTGAAGCTTCAGAGCTTCGGATACGAATTGTATTTGAAGCCGGTGAAGCTTTACGATCAAGAAGACGGCACCGTGAAAAGAAAGGCCAATTGCGATGTGGAAATGGCTTTTTATTTAATGAAGGAGGCGGGCAATTTCGGCCAAGCGGTCATTCTTTCCGGCGACGGGGATTTTCTTCCCGTTCTAAAATATCTGAAAGAGCAGAATAAGAAAATAATCGTCTTGTCGCGCGGGCCGCGCACTGCCAAAGAAATCCGCCGTTTTGCCGGAGGAAATTTCAGAGATTTTGTCCGCTTGGAAAAATATATTAAATTTAAGGGAAAATAAAAAGGACGGACATGCGAGATATCCGCCCCAAGTTTAGTGATAACATTTTAACAAACTGAAAACGGCCTGTCAAGGCTAAAAAATATAAGCAGCTGGTATGAATAAAATCAAAATCGCAATATTTGAGGGTAAAAAGATTCGCCGCCATTGGGATGAAAAAGCGGAGAGATGGTATTTTTCCGTTGTGGATGTTGTGGCTGTATTATCTCAAAGCGTTGATCCGAGAAATTATTGGAAAGTGCTTAAAAATCGGCTAAAAAGCGAGGGTAGCGAGGTGGTTACAAAATGTAACCAACTGAAAATGCGAGCCGCGGACGGCAAATTTTATTTAACTGATGTCGCCGACACGGAAGTTATGCTTCGCCTTATCCAATCCATTCCATCGCCCAATGCCGAACCGTTTTTCTTAAAATCAAAAGAGGTTAAAATAAAAAATTAATTTTTGCGGTTTATGTCAAAATAATCGATACGGTGGTATAATAAATATGAAAAACCGAGACGACAATCAAAAGCAGAATGCAAAACCCCTGAAGCGCTGGGTGATTGGTTTGGGAATATTTTCCGCGGTTTTATTGGTGACAAATATTTTAACGCTTGCGGTTTACGCGCCGAGTAAGAGCGATAAAACTGGAGACTCTGATCAGTATGATCTTTTGAATCCGGCGCGGAAATTTGTGGATCAAAAAGATCTTATCATCAATTTTCAGCCTCTGCGCGATGAGTTAAATGCTAAGCATGAAAAGGACCCTAACATTTCCA
>JBBUEG010000005.1:0-12349 GCA_038056985.1 Patescibacteria group bacterium
CTGGAAATGGCCGCTTGGACTTTGGTGTCGTACTGAAATTCAAAAGGGGCGATGCCGGTAAAATCTTTGGTGTGGCGGTAAAAAACCCAATTGTTTTCATTATTGAAAACAATCAACGGGCCGTTATTGAACTGATTTTTGTAAAGATTTATCAGATTCTTGGTTCGGGAATTGTAAAGCATCCAAAAATACGAGCCGTCCTCTCCGGCGCAGTGCGGATAATCCTTGGGGCAAAAATATGTGCCGTTCATTCCGGCAATGGCCTGATTGGCGATTACATAATCTTTTAAAGGCTTTGTCCGGCAATTATCTTTACAGTCGTAATTCTCGGCCGTGTCCGTCAATATCTTAACTTTGGAATTGGACAGATCAGCGATAAGCAAGTCAATGGCAAAATCGCCCCGAGATGTTTTTACGGTTTTCTTCATATAGGTGACGCCGTTGGTCGTGGCAAAATTGCTGTTGGCGGACGGGATTTTAGACAGATTGTCATTGGTGATGCCGGATCCTAGATTTTGCATTACCTTGAAAGCATCGGCCGGCCTACCCAAATAATAGCGCTTTAAATTCTTTGGATTTACATACCAGGCTTCGCCTTTGCTTTCCACCTGAAGTAGGATCTTGCCGGACATTTTTTGGCGCAAGCTCATATCACCTTCAAAAGAATCCGTATTGGACGGAATCTTGGCCAGATTGGCATTGGTGATGCCGTAGCCTTTGGAGCGCATTACGGAAAAAGCATCGGCGGGGCGGCCCAGATAATATCTTTTGAGCTCCTTGGGATGAATATACCACGCCTCTCCTTTGCTCTCCGTCTGAAGAAGAATTTTTCCTTTCATTCGTTCGGCGAGTATAAGATCAGGAGTGGAATCGGGAAGAAGCCAGGGAGTTGCGGCGGCATTATTATTGCCGTTTTGTTCGGCAGAAACGCTTTTCACGCCATTGCTCACCTTGATCAAATTAATGCTTTTGGCTCCGAAAACATAAGCATATCCTTCCGAGACAAAAATATGCGGAGCGCTAGAAAATGAATTGTAAACCCCCAATCTTACGGGCGAGGTCTGATCGGAAATGTCAAAAACCGCCAATTCGCTTCCCCATTTGCCCGTCATATACAGATAATTGCCAAAACCTGAAATGTCTCCCGCTCCCAACCTGTCGGGCGGTATAAAATGATTCAATGCAAAAATAGAATTGGCATCGGAAATGTCAAAAATACGAATGTAGTCATTGTACGGAACATATAAATAATCTCCGTTAATAAAAATTTCGCGCTGATCATTGTCTTGACCGAGATAATAAATGTCCAACACCTCAATTGACGCCGCATCTGAAACATCCAAAACATACACATCCTTGTTCCCTAAAAGAAAAACATTGATTCCGAAAATCGCGATACTGTAAAGATTGCCTCCGGGATTATAAGTTCCTTTTAGTGCGGGAATAAGGGGATTAGAAATATCTATCACGCCAAATCCTCCGGCCTCGCTTGCGAAATAGGCGTAATTGCCCGAGACTTTAATATCGTTGGCGCCGGAAAAGATTGCCGGCAATTCCAAGCTTGCCAAAACCGCGGGGGTAGACGGAGATGAAATATCAAAAATATAAAAAATTGATTTATTGTCCGCATTAGAATAACTTGCCGTATACAAATAATTACCCTCAACAAAAAGCGCGTTAAGCTCGGCGCCGACATCATACGAAGCGATTTCTATGGGCGAGGAATAATCCGTCGCGTCAAAAACTTTCAGCACGCCGATGAATTTCTTTAAATTATCATCGTATCGGCGCAGAGTAGCGTACAAATAATTATTTGAAACCGCGACATCGTTGATGTCGTCATTCGGACTATTTTCAAAAGAAATGCCCCCTGCCAGCACCGGAACGGACGGCGGAGAAGAAACCTCAATCCCGCGCGAAACCAAAGGCAGACTGAAAAACAGCGATAGAGTTGCAAACAAAAAAATAAATTTTATTTTTAACATATTTTTTAGTAAATTTTATTCACTCTTCTGTTCTACGATCGTAGGATGAAAGAGTAGATTTTGACATTATATGGCATAATGGTTATTTCAAGCTAATTCCTCGAATCACTCTGGCATTGGGGGTACCTTTGCTTTGCGGCATAACGGTGATGTCATCCAGGCCGTCTGCGTCCACATCGCCGCCCGAGACATTGATGCCACCGCGAAAACGGGTGGAATAGGCGTAAAATTCTTTTAACAGCGTTCCTTTTTTATTGTAAATTTTTACGAGCGGAGCGCTCCCGCCTCCCGCGCCCACGATTATTTCTTTTATCCCATTGCCGTCAATATCGGCGGCTCCCACGGAAATACCCTTGGAAAGAGCTTTGGAAATAGGCGAAAATGATTTGATTTTTTTGAAGCTTTTGCCCTGCGCTTTGAAAATTAAAACTTGCGGGGCGCCGGTTTCCGTGCCGGCGATAATCTCGTCATATTTTCCGCCGTCCACATTTCCGACCGCCACGCGCAAACCGTCTTTGAATCCGGACTTCTGCGCATTAATTTTGCTTAAGACTTTTCCGCCAGCCGAATACACCCAAATTTGATTACTTCCGCCTGTTCCCGCCGACACGATAATCTCCGGCAAACTGCTTCCGCTCACATTTCCGCACGCCACATAAAGCCCGCCTGTAAATTTCTTATCAAACGCGAAAAAAGACTTTCTTAATAATTTTCCGTCACCTTTGAAAATCTTGACTCCGGGCTTGGCTTTGGGGCCAGGCACCGTAATTATTTCTTTAGTCCCGTCGCCGTTAACATCGCAAATCGCGATTCTCGCGCCAGATTTTATTTTTTTGCCAAACGGAAAAATCTTTGTTTTCAATTTTTTGTCTTTGTCAAAAATTTTTATTTCCGGAATTTGATCATCGCCTCCGGCGGCTATTACCTCTTCCAGTCCATCGCCCGTCACATCTCCGGAAGAAACAGAGAATCCGCCTTTGGTTTTTTTATCAAAAGCGAAAAAAGATTGGCCAGCCGCGACTTGGGCGCCCTTACTCACAGTTGCTTTATCTTTTTTTGAATATTCGTATGTTTTATTGGGTGTTTGAGTGATAAAATCCGTGATCCCCAAACCGCGCTCCAAAGTGGATTTTTGTTCGTCCAAATTAATCACCGTCACATCGTACCAGCCCGGCTTCATTTTATCGTGCGGTACTTTGACGGACAAAGAAGTTTTTGATTGGACGCTTACTTTGGGAGATGCGATATCGGCGAAATACGCCTTGGCGCCATACTTGAAATTCTTGCCTTTGACTTCCACCTGAAGTCCCGCGCCCTTATCCCAAATCGGATTGATTTCTTGAGGAGAAATCGCCTCAACCACCGGAGCCGGATCAGTATAGGCGGCCATCCCCGTAATGTCAATCTGCCTTATCATATCATTGACCGCATCCGCCGCGTACAATGTTTTTCCCGCGACATCCACGGCCAAGCCCCGCACCATATTGAATTGCGCTTCGCTTTGTGTTCCATTTTTAAATCCGCGAATGCCGGACCCGGAAACAAGCTTGGTAAGCTTGGTAGAGGGATCTACCTGCCTGATTTTCTGCGATCCGGATTCGGTAAAATACAAAATGCCGTCCGATCCCATTTCAATGTATTCCGGATAAGACACGATCGCGGCTGTGCCAATGGCATCCCGATATCCGTTGGTGCCATTGCCGATCAGCGTAGAAACTTCGCCTTTGACCAAGTCAATTTTCCTAATTCGCTGATTATTCGTATCCGCCACGAAAAGATTTTTACCCGAAGAATCTATGGTGATGCCGGCCGGCTTATTGAATTTAGCTGATGAGCTTGCGCCGTCTTCAAATCCGACCTCGCCCGATCCTGCAACCAAATATGTCTGTCCGTCCGAGATTCTCACTTTGCGGACGCGATTATTGCCCGTATCGGATATGTAAAGAAAATTTCCGTCCGGATCAAGCGCAAGACTCATCGGATTTTTAAAATACGCGCAACTGGCTTGGCCTGTCGTACGCACATCGCCGCAATTTTTTCCTTCTTGATAGCCATTATCTTGAGTGCCATTAGTATTGATCAATCCGGCGCCCGTTATTAAAAAACTTTTCGGGGGGTTGGCGGTCAAATCAATGCCGCGGATGCGATTATTCCAGCGGTCTATTACATATAATTTTGTCCCATCGGCGTTTACGGTAAGATTGGCGGCTCCGGAAAAACGCACAAATTCCGCGTCCGTGCTTTCGCCGCGATAATTATCAACCACCGAACCCAATACATGAATCACCTCGCCGGTTTCGCGATTGATCTTGCGCACCATATTGTTCATTGACACATAAAGCCACTGGCGATCAGGAGAAAGCGCCAAGTCATTGGGCCGTCCCAATACTGCTTCCTCTTTTGGCCCGACCGTATTGCCGAAGCGGTCTTTGCCGGCAAACCGCGCGTTGTCAGACGGATCGTCCAAATTAAATTTTTGAATCGTGCCCATTCCGGCGTTCATTACATAGATATATCCGTCTTTGACGGCCAAGCCGGCCGGAAAAATCATTTCTTGCTGGCGCGTATCCTGATAAATCAATTCCGTATTTTTTGTTGAAAGGTTTATTTTTCGGACGCGATCAATCAATTGTAAATTGTGATCCGAGACATATAAATTATTGCCCGAGCGAGTAATTCCCCAAAGATTTTCAAAGCTCGCGCTCTCGCCCGTGCCTTCGGCATAGAGATTTTCGCCAGAACCGACTATAACCGAAAGCGCCGTAGTCGCCAAATCAAGCGCCAAAACGCGATGACTGCCATTATCTCCGATATAAAGAATCGTACCATCGTTTGAAGATACTATGGAGCGCGGATCATTTAATCCTTCATTTTTCACCAATGTAACGATGCCGCCATCAATAGAAACGGTTTTAATCGCGTTATTTTCCGAATCCGCAATATATAATGTAGAGCCGATTACTTCAAGTCCGCGCGGATTATTTAAGCCGGACGAAATAAGGGTGGAGACAATTCCATTGGAAATTTTTCTGATTTTGTCATTACCCGAGTCTGATATATAAATATTGCCCACAGCATCAAGCGCCACGCCTCTTGGCGCGAAAAATTGCGCTGATGCCACTGCTCCGTCCGCGTCGCCGATCGCTCCTGTTCCGGCCACGGTTGAAACAATGCCTAAAGAATCAATTTTGCGAACTATATTATTGGAAGAGTCCGGAATATAGAAATTTCCCAAAGAATCCGCTTCCAAATCTTCCGGAAAATCAAAATATGCTTCCAAGGCCTGTTTGCCGTCCCCGCTATAAATACTTCCGACAAAAGTGGAGGTATTGCCGTAGGAGTTTGTTTCCTCGCCTAAAACCGCGGTTTTCTCTTGTTTAGAAATAATTTCGGCCAATGCCGGTCCGTTATAAATTACCAACCTTGGAATTGGAGGAATTAAAACATCCAAAACCGCGCTGCAAAATAAAAAAATCCCAATAAATAATGCCACCGAACCAGCGATAACAATAATATGAGGAATGAAAAAATGCCTCTCTTTCATAATTTTGTTTTTATTTTAATATTTACAATAATTATATCATAAAAATTCAATTTATGCAAGCGTCCTTGACACTTTTCTCTTTATTTAGTATCATTTTTAGAGTCTGATTAATTTAATATACTTGCTTAATAATATGTTAACTATCCGCTTGTCCCGCGTGGGAAAGAAAAAACAGCCGTCTTACCGAATTTTAGTTCAAGAAAAGAAAAAAGATCCTTGGGGGACCTTTATTGAAAACATCGGTCATTACAATCCTTTGGTCAATCCGGGCAAACTTACGATAAAAAAGGACCGCCTGGAATACTGGATTCAAAATGGCGCGCAAGTTTCCGACACGCTCAACAATTTATTCATAAATGAGGGATTGATAAAAGGCGAGAAGAAAAGAATCGTGAAAGCAAAGAAAACAGAGGTTAAGGATGCCCCAAAACCGGCTGTCGCCGCGGCCTGAACCAAACAATCTGCGGCCGGAAGTACTCGCTTGCGGAATATTTATAGAATAAATCCTGCCACTCGTGGCAGGGTTTTAGATTTTTTAAAGTGCGGCGGGAAATTCCGCGCCGGCAAAATCTACGCGCCGCCTAGCAATTTTTTAAATACTCTTTAATTCTTTCTCTGTCTTCGTTTTCTTTATCGCCTTTAAAATATATTTCAATAAAATCTACCTTATAACTTTCACAATGAAAGGCGTAAATGACTCGTATTCCGCTTTTTGAACCTCGTCCTTTCAGTGCCTTGCAAGCGAATTTTTTGATTTTGAAAAATTGAAGATTGTCGCTATTTGTCGCGTTTTCTATTTTAAAAATTCCGCGCTTATCTATTTTTTGGCAATGAAAAAGCTCAATATCATATTGTTTGACTGTCGCCAAATCTTCCGCAAGCGAGGGAAATTTCTTAAACAGTTTTTTAAAATCGCGCGAAAATTCGGGAGTTTCGCTATAATTCATCGTCATATTGCCTTACGGAAAATTCCGGAGTTCTGTAAAAAACCGCTTCATAACTGATTGGCTGCAAGTCTGCCGAACCAATCCACGGCACATCCTTATGGGAGTACTCCCTTATTTTACTAGCGTTAAAATCCTTAAATCTTTCTATTTCCGCGTCAATCAATTCTTTCTCGCGAGCGGAAAAAATTGATAAATCGGCTTTTCTGAGCGGCAAATATTTTTTTTGGTCATATTGAAAATATTTTTTAACAACTTGAACTAAATCGTTATCTTTTGCCATTTGCGCGACAATTTCGGTAAAAGCCGCCGGTGTCGGTCCGTGATGATTTTTAATATAAGTTGCGCCGATAAGCTGTTCCTCATATTTTTCATAATAATCAAAATCAATAAAATATAAAATCTTACAAATCACCGCCTCGCCGATATTCGGCAACGCTCCAATTTTTTCCAAAATATACAAAAGAGTTTCTTTAAGTTTTTTGACATTTTCTTGCGGCACGGAAATTCGCATCTCTTGTTTTACTTTTTTAAGCGCGCCTTGCTTTTCCAGCTCAATCTTGGGCGATAGGCTTTCCTTTCCTTGAACGAAATCATCAAAAACAATACCAAAAATATCCGATAGCTTCCTCGCTTCGGTGATAGTCAAATCCCGTTCACTCTGTTCTATTTGAACATAAGTCGGGCGAGAAACGCCAATCTTGGACGCCAAAAAATCTTGCGTCAGATTGTGTTTTTTGCGTTGTTCTAATATAAATTTGCCAAGCATATTGTTATCTCCAGTATAATCCTTGTAAAGTTATTTGTCAATAGCAATGTAAATAAACTTGACAATTTTTACAAAAGGTTTAAAATGAAATTCCTTTATCTATTTCAATAGTCTTCATCACCTCGTCGCCGTAGTGGTTAATGACTTTGACGGCGATTTTGATGCGATAGTTTACCATAGTTATTCTACTTGTTTGATTTCTCCAGCAAGCCGCTCAATAAGCTCCTTGAGCAATACCCTGTCAAGAGTTATAAGCTTTTTCGTTCCGTAAGTTAAGTTGAGCTCTTTCATCAGGCTTCGAATGTTCTCCCGCGATTCGGCAAGCTCACGATAAAAAAAGATCGCCTGGAATACTGGATCAAAAACGGCGCGGAAGTTTCCGATACGCTTAACAATTTGTTCATAAACGAAGGGTTGATAAAGGGCGAGAAGAAAAGAATCGTTAAGGCAAAGAAAACGGAGGTTAAGGATGCCCCAAAACCGGCCGTAGCCGCAGCCTAAATCAAACAATCTGCGGCCAGAGGTACTCGCTTGCGGAATATTTACAGTATAAAAATCCCGCCAATTACGGCGGGGTTTTAGATTTTTTAAAGTGCGGCGGGAAATTCCGCAAAATCCGAGGCGATCTTTTTAGTTGTTTCAATAGTCATTAAAAATTTTAACTAATTCTCTGAAATCTTTTGGCTTGTATTTATCCCATTCTTCCTGCTTCACATAAAGCATTTTATACGCGATTTTTTTCTGCCTTTCACTGGCATCCTCGCACCATTGCTCCAATCTTTTAATCTTTTCAATATCGTCTAAATCTTCCCGTCCTTTTGTTTCTACGATATAAATTGTCTTATTGTCTGTCTTTATGAAAAAATCGGGATAATAACTGGAAATTGCTCCGCTTGCGTTTTTATAATCAATTTTGAAATGAATTTCATAATAATTTTTAGCAAAAGAAAGCACATCATCCGCACTTTCCAAAAAGTCGGCAAATTCAAGTTCAAAATCGCTATCGCCGACAATTTTATTGAATACGCTCTTTTTGGGCAGTAAATATTTTTTATCAGTAACGACAAACGGCCTCGCGCTGCTTATTTTGAGATAATTTTTTATTTCCGTGTCGCCGACATCTTGCACCGTCAGATTGTTTATTTCTTTTTTAAATGTTTCTACGATAGTTTTTACCGCTTCCAGTTCTGATAAATTTCTCAAAATATTCGCGTCGTTTAGATCAACTTTTTCGCTGAATAAATCATCGCTGATAAATTCCTTTACTTTGCCGAAAAGTATATCGTAGCAACCAAAAAGACGGAGTTCTTTCATTATTCTTTGCGCGAAAAATCCGACTACGCTTTGGTAATTCGGTTCAACCGCGCTATTTAAAATAGTCGTGTGGTGCGGTTTATCGTCAATCACTTCCTTAAAAACAATCTCTTTCTTTTCTTCCTCTGAAAATTGTTTTATTGAGATTTTTTCGTGCTGAAATCCGGCAACATTCAATAAGTTAAGATTTTTATATTCTCTTTGTATTCTCGGTGTTAAAACCGGTAATTCAATGTCTAAATTTTCAATATCCTTTTTTACATTCCGGTTATCAATTTCAATAACGGTCGGCGTAATCGGCGAGCCGGAACGATCCATTTTCCGTTTTTCCAGTTCAACGCCTTCGGCTTTAATGGATTCCACAAACTCCATAAAGGCAGGCGTGCCGATAACGCTCACATATTCTTCAACATCTTGACCGAAAAACATCCGGCGCAGTCCGCGGCCAAGTGTTTGTTCCGGCAATATTTTTGAATCTGACCCATACGGGCGCAAACCGACGATTGTCGTTACATTTTTGACATCCCAGCCCTCTTTAAGCATCATTACGGACACAATAACTTTATATGGGCTTTCTATGCTGTCTATTTCATTGGCTTTTTTCCTTAATTCCTGCAACTCTTTTTCTTTTTTGCCGGTACCTGTTTCCGAAATTTCACCGCTTTTATTTGTATGAATGGTTAAAATCGCGCCTTTCAATTGCGAATAATTTTTTTCTAAAAATTCCGCCACATCGTCGCAATTTCTCGTGTCGTCCGTCATTATGAAAAGAATGGACTTTTTTCCGGTCGGCTCAAGTTCTTTGTATGTTTTTTCCCACTCTTCAACTCCCAACCTGATATAATCCTCGTATTTTTCGGAAAATATTGAGCTTTGTTTTTCTTGCAGTTTCGCTCGGCTGGCAGAATCCGGCAAAACCGGATTTTTTACCACGCCCTGCCGTATCGCTTCAACCAACGGATAATCGGAAACGGTCTGCACGAAAATTTCCCCGCGATTATTTTTTGGGGTAGCGGTCACATCAATTTGCAAAGCCAATTTTTTGCCCTTTTGCAATAATTTATTATGTATATCTTCAATAGATTTAAACCACGCCATTTTTGGATCATGGATATGGTGGGCTTCGTCGTTGATAACCATTAGCTCATCAACATCGCGGACTATTTCGCCCAAATCAATTTTTGAATCATTGGTTTTGCCGACAACTTTACTGCCTAGAAAATAATCCGAGGTGTCTTCATCTTCAAAGCTCGCTTCATTGATACTTCCCTCATAAACTCTATGAATATTGGTCAGAAAAATATTTCCCGATTTTGAAATCGTGCCGACTTCGTCCTGTAGATGCAATTTAATTTGAAAATCGTTCTGCCAATTTTGCCCGCCGTATCCATTGTCTGGTAAAATCGGATCTTCGTAAAATATTTTTAATCCCTCAAAATCCGCCTTGATCCTATCCAAAACAATAATATTCGGCGTTATAAGTAAAAAGTTTTTAGCGAGTTCTGAATTTTCCTCGTAAAGTTTATGAAAATACGACCAAGCCAAAAGCAAGCTCATCACTTTTGTTTTCCCGCTGCCGGTCGCCATTTTTATCACAAAGCGGAGCCAATCTTCGTCAAACATATTCGCTGAAACTCTGCCAAGCTTATCAAATGGAATTAAATCAAATTTATTTCTCGCCCTTTGAACATCATAAAGCCAAATAATCGTTTCCACCGCTTCCCTCTGGGCGTAATAATATTGAAAGGCGACACTCGCGCCGTCTTTGGTATAGATAGTATGCGGCTCTTTAAACCACCAATTCAAAAGAGCTTTTGAAGTTTCGCCCGCGCCTTCATAATTATTTTTTCGCCACTCGGCCACTTTTTCCCGCAGCTCCGGCACAAAAGGAGGCAGGAGTTTTTCATAACCTTCTTTGCGCAAATCCTCGTCAGCCGGAAACCACCGGATCGCCGGATCAAGTATTTGAAATTTATCTTTTGGAAAATCTTTGTGTAATGCCATAGGACTATTAGGTTTTACTACTTATTCACACCCTTATTTTTAGCCAAAATTATGCCTATTTTCTACTAAAAAATGCTTTTTACTACTACTTCGAGATTATCTAAACAAACTCATCTGCCACGATTTATCCTTGATACTTTCATTCACGACCTCTTGAGATTTTATTAACCATTTTAGCGGAATATAATCTGTCGTTAAGCCATAATACGGGGTCTTTTTTAATCGTTCCTTTTCCTCAATAATACCATTATCTTTTAATGGCTTAAAATAATATCCGGAAACATTTGACTGCGCCTTCTTAAACATACTAGATACTTCTTTTTGGCTAATCCATTTTTCAGCGCTCGCCAGATATCTGAGAATTGTTTTCTGCTCAGTAGTCAACTTCATGACTATTTCTATTTTTTCCCAACGCTCCTTTCCAAGCAACAGCATAGCTTCATTGATTGATAGGGGTTTCGCAAGTTTTTCTGAATATTGACCAAGCATGTCAATCACGCTCGCCATAATAGATCGTATATCTCCATTGTATAGGTCATAGATTCTATAAATAACTTCGTCTTCAACTGGTTTTATATAAGAAACAACATCTTCAGATTTTAATAATTGCATTCTCTCCTCAAAAGCCCTCACTATTTCGGTTTTACTTAATGGATTCACCATTAAAGGTGTTGGATAAAAAATACTTTTAACTCTCTGCCGAGCGCTAATAACATCTTTGAAAAGATTTTTTGGTCCCAAAAATAAAAAATATACATCGGGAGTTTGTAAAACATCTCTAATTTCATCAAAAAACTTTATCGCTTCATCTTTGCCGTCCTTGTCAGATAAAATTATATCAAAATTATTAACATGCACTACGAGGCCGGAATACTTTAGATTTTTAATCTTATGACTTTTTATAAAAGTGATAAGATTCGCGAAACTTTCCTCCAATAAAGATGTCGATAATTGAATCGGTGGCGTCATGATTTTCTCTCCGCCAAGATCCAGGCCAAAACCAAAAGCCGATGCTCCACCAGAGATTGCAAGAGTCTGACTAAAGTCAACAATTTGCGATATTTTTTTTAATGATTCGTCGTTTAGTAAGTCAGGTTGTAATAATCTTATTTCTCTTAAAAACGATCCTATTATTTCTATTAAGAAATTTTTTTTGTTTAAAATATCATTATTTGCCTCAATCTCTCTACGAAAAGAAAATAAGGATTTTTCTTTTGTATATTTCCAAATAAATTTATGGAAATTAGCCAAGCTGGTTTTTCCAACACCAACATCGCCACATATTGCCAAACAAATCCTGTTATTTGAAATAAAGAGATCGTCAAGAAATTTTTTTTCAACATCTCTTCCAACAAAAGCTTTGTCTATCGAAATATCCCCACCCTCTATCAAGGGTAAAGTATCATAAGGATTTTTTCTTAAACCAAATTGTTGCCAATTTATAGAATTCATAATTTTATATTTCTATACATATAGTAAACATTAAAATTTACTATATGTTAAAATTAACACTTATTCAAGCCAAAAATTAAGAATAATTAAAACATATAGCATGATTTAGCTTTTCCTATATCTAACTTATCCACAGCCAAGCTTATACATTTATCTCAATTACCTTTGTCGTATCATTGCCAAAAATATCAATCACTTTGATTGCGATTTTCATTTTGCCTTTTTGGGCGTCTTTGAAAGCCGAAGTAAGCTCAAGTGATCTGTCCTTTTTAGTTCTGAATGATTGCCATTCGTTTTCAAAAATATAACTTCCGGTCCATTCTTCTTTTTCTTCGCC
>JBBUEG010000006.1:0-1438 GCA_038056985.1 Patescibacteria group bacterium
GCGCACGGCCACGGATTGCACTCTCCCCGCGGAAAGCCCTTTGACCACCTTGCGCCATAAGAAAGGGGAGAGCTCGTATCCGACCAAGCGATCCAAAACGCGGCGCGCTTGCTGGGCATCCACCATTCGCAAATTTATCGCTCGCGGATTTTTAAGCGCGTCTAAGATGGCGTGTTCCGTGATCTCGTGAAAAACAATTCGTTTGATTTTTTTTGGATCGGTTTTTAATATTTCCGAAAGATGCCAGGAAATGGCTTCGCCTTCGCGATCCGCGTCAGTAGCGAAATATATCTCATCGGATTTGCCGGCTATTTTTTTTAAGCGCGTGACATTTTTTTGCGCTTTTCTCGGGATCACATATTGAGGGATGAATCCGTGTTCTATATCAATGCCCATTTTGCTTTTGGGCAGATCCCGCACATGGCCGTAAGACGATTCAATGGAAAATTCTTTACCCAAAAATCGGGCAATGGTTTTGGCTTTGGTGGGAGACTCTACGATCACTAACTTCATATTTTTTTTCGGCAATGCTAAATTTTAATATACATCCCGGCGCCCGTATTTTTGACCAGGCCTTTCATTTCCATTATGGTAAGTGTACTATTGATAATTTTTGTGTCAAGCCCCGAGGATTGAATCAGGTCGTCAAGGTGAGCCGGATTGTCGGATAATAGCTCTATTATTTTATACTCTTCGGGCGATGAGGGAAAGATTTTTTTGGCCTGGTGATTTTGTTTGGTTTGAGCAATATTGAGGACTTCAAAAATATCATCAACAGAGAGTAAAGGATGAGCGCCCTGCTTGATTAAAGCGTTTGGGCCGGCGGCATTGGGATTGGTGATATTTCCGGGGACGGCAAAGACTTCCCGATTTTGTTCCAGAGCAAATCTAGCCGTAATAAGCGATCCGGAATTCAGCTCGCCTTCAATTACCACGATCGCTTGAGAAAGGCCGGAAATAATCCGATTACGGGCCGGAAAATGCGGAATAAGCGCGGGGGTGGCGGGCGGATATTCGGAAATCACCGCTCCAAATTCCGATGAGATGGTACTTGCCAATTTTCTATTGGTGGGCGGATACAGCGCCTTATCGTCAATTCCTCCGCCTAAAACCGCGATTGTTTTCCCCTTCGCTTCAACGGCGGCAAGGTGGGCCGCCGTATCAATGCCTAAAGCCAAGCCGCTTACTATTAAAATATTTTGACAGGCGAGCTCGGCTGATATGCTTTTTGCGATATTCAGCCCGTAAGCGGTCGGCTTTCTCGTACCCACAATAGCGATAGCTATTTCATAATCAGGGATTTTTCCTCTGATAAATAGCCCGAAAGGAGCGTTGTGAATTTCTTTTAATAATTTCGGATATTCCGCCGAATCTTTACAAATAAAATTTATGTTTTGCTTGTTTAAATTTTCCCATTCCTTTTCCAAATTGATTTTTT
>JBBUEG010000007.1:0-1018 GCA_038056985.1 Patescibacteria group bacterium
AGCGCCGATGTCGCCGTCAGTCATTACAAAGGGGCCGATGGATATTTCCTCGGCGCGCAGAATTTTTTTCACCCGTTCGTCAATGCCTTCGTACCGGCCGCTGATTAAAATCAGATGCTTATGCTTGCGCGACAGGTCAAGTGCTTTTTTTTGATTGAATTGAATTCCTTTGGCTGAAAGAATTATGATTTTCGGTTTTGTTTTTACCGATTCTGCCCGAGGCAGATCAGCCTTGGGCTGATTTTTAATATGATCAATCGCGCGCAAAATAGGTTCGGCCATCATTACCATTCCGGCTCCGCCGCCGTACGGGCGGTCGTCAACTTTGCGGTGCTTGCCTAAAGCAAAATCCTTAATATCGTGCGCCGCAATTTTTACCAATTTCTTGGCTCGCGCGCGCTTAATAATGCTCTCGTCGGCATAAGAGGAAATGATTTTTGGAAAAAGTGTGAGGATGTCTATTTGCGTCATAATTTTATTTAAAAGCCCCGCCTGGGGCGGGGCTTTTGTTTTCTGTTTTTTAGAACGAGAACTATATTTTCATGTTCTCAACATCGTCCGTGGATACAGCCATCGGCCGGCGGGGTCCGCGATTGGATCCTTCCGGTTCGTAGATCTTCAGGTTGACGCGGGCATTGTTGCGAGCGCCGACCAAGCGAAGAAGCGTTCGGAGCGCATGGGCGGTTTGCCCGGAGCGTCCGATCACATAGCCCATATCCTGGGGGTTGACTTTGAGAGTCAATAAGACTCCCATTTCATCAACCGAGCGTTCCACGCTCACTTCTTCGGGGTGATCCACGATTGCTTTGACGACGTATTCCACGAAATCTCTATCAGCGCCTGTTGTTGACATATCAATCAAATTCATTTGAATACTTCACTTTCAATAATCTCCCTAATCTCTTTTTTCGTATTGCGACCTTTCTTGCTTTGCAAAAAAAGAGTGGAATTCAAAGTAATCAGTACTACCGTTAATCGTTGCCTTATATTATATAGGGAATTTTAACAATGTCAAGGC
>JBBUEG010000008.1:0-3419 GCA_038056985.1 Patescibacteria group bacterium
CACCCACACATCCAGATAAAATTCCAGCCAATGTATATATAGAAACAGCCACAAAAATAAATAATAAAGCGATACGCCCAAAACCGCCAAATGCGGCACGAGCGACTCTTCAGAAAATTCCAATACTTCCGGAGAAAAAATCAAAATTGCCAAATACAAAATCGGCGGAAGAATAAGCATTAAAAATCCTTTAATGCCTATCCAAAGCAAAACAAAGGGGTGCTTGCGCAAAACAAGCGACACCTTTTCATTTTCATCAAGATGCGAAAAAGCGTCTTTTAAATTCATAAAGAGGCCTCCCGTCCGATCTCCCAGACCTGACTCCAATCAAGAGAAATGATTCCTACAATGGTTAATATCAAAATAATGGCTGCGCCGGCAAGATACGCGGCTGTCACGCTTTGCACCATCGGCGTCCTGAATCCAAACCTCCAGGAATGATAAATGCCAAATCCGCTGATTATAAAAAATATCAGCACTATCACGGCGTACAGGATAAGAAGAATCCAATAGGGAATAGACATATTCAAAATTTCAAATTCGTATATTGGCTATAATTCGTATATTTGCGATTACTCTTATTATATCACGGCCGCCAACTACTCATCAACACTCCCAGATCTTTGACATCAATGGCGCTGTCTGAGCTTAGATCAAAGATGGAGTTGAAAATGCCTTTGAAGGCGTTTTTGAATTGGATGAAATCCAGGTTGTTTACGAAGCCGTCGGAGTTGAAATCGCCTTTGAGGTGAGGTGGAGGGGGTACAGAGGCGGTATATTCAATTGCACCCCTATCCCAAACACCATCTGCCCCACGCACATTCCCATACATATCATATTTAAACTCATCATCTAATGTTAGGCCGGAATTTGTCGGCTCAGTTAAACGAAAGTCTTCTCCTGTCCGATCAATAAATGGTTCATTGTTATTTACTTGTTTATTGGCATCGTAGTTTATTGGTATTTGTACGGGACCTGCTTGATTGGAATAATAGCTATAATCCCAGTCAGTATAACTTTCATAAGGCGGAAGTGAGGATAAATAATATGGGGCAATCCCCCATCCCAAAGAAGAGCCGGATGGGAAATAAAACTGCGTCGTAGAATTATAATATAAATTATTAAAAGACTGAATCCCCGACCGATTAAGCGACATAAAGATTAAGCTGTCCCCCTTGTCAAGACAGTAATATCGGGCGGATTAGGTGTATTTTAATAATTAATTTTAATTTATTTAGCAAAATATATTTGGGCGGAACCGGAACAAAGAAAACCGAGAAAAGAATATTATGACGGCCCTGTCCGAGCCGCTTTGGCAAGGCTTTGGGAGATCTTCGATCAGCCCTGCGGACAGAGGCTGGAGCCGATGTTGAAAACCGAGATCGGCCGATTAAGAAGATTGGGCGAATTGATTTGTTCGGACGAGACGAAAAACAAATTAAAGACAATCGCTATTTCAACCGTTGATAAAAAACTGGAACACGAGAAAGAGGTTCTGAAGCAAAAAAGGAAATACGAGAAAAATTTCAATCCGCTGCTCTGCCAAATGGTGCCGGTCAAGACGGCTTCGGAGATGAATCGAACCGTTCCGGGCGATGTTCAGATTGATTGCGTAGAACATTGCGGGTCGTCGGCCTCGGGAGAATACGCTAACACTCTGGCGACTATTTGCGTTTTCTCGGGCTGGTGGGAGGGCGAAGGAGTAATGGGTAAGGGACAAGAACGAGCGTTGATGGCCATGGAGAACGCTTCTTCCCGCTATCCGTTCAGAAAGGTGATCGGTTATCTCCGTTATGACGCGCCGGAAGAACTTGAAATCATCAACGATCTTTATTGAAATGAATTGCGCCTTTACAAAAACTTTTTCCAGCCGGTTATCAAGCTGGCGGCCAAGACAAGAATCAAAGGCAAGATTCATAGGAAATACGATCAAGCCAAGACTCCTTATCAAAGATTAATGGAATCGAATCATGTTTCCGAGGAAAAGAAGCAAGAATTGAAAGAAATCTACGAATCATTGAATCCGGCCGAACTCAAACGAACGATTGATCGAAAATTGAATCTGCTTTACAAGACCTATCAAAAGAAAAAAGGCTTGCCGGTCGAGACAAGTCCTATTGCAAACAAGAAACTTACGCCTTCTTTGGTGTCATTTTATCCTTATTCAACGAAAGCGGTTTCGGTGTCATGATTAAATCGGTTGACATGGGATCAACCTATGGTAAAAATATTCGGACAAAATGAAACGAACTTACTCGCCAAATCACTCCGCCGCGAGCGGAAAATTCGCAAGCCGAAAATGAAAGTCTCCGGCCGGCGCGTCAAAAATCTGGCAAAACTTATTCTAGAAAAAGCGAAAAAACAAATATAAATTTATCGTGCATTCAGACGATCGTCAAAATACACGATAATTTAGAGCCAGGAGATATTGACAGAAAAACAAATGATTGATATACTGTTCATGGTTTTGTTCTTATTAAAAAAACAATATAATCAGAAAGGGAGAATAATATTATGATAAAAATTGGGCATCGCGGCGCAATGGGTTATGCGCCAGAAAATACTCTTATTTCATTCAAGAAGGCGTTAGATTTAAGGGTGGATATGATTGAACTTGATGTCTATGTGTGCAAAACCGGAGAGTTGGTCGTAATTCACGATGATAAAGTGGACCGAACAACTAACGGCAAAGGATGGGTCACAGAAATGACTTTTGAGGAGTTAAGATCGCTTGATGCCGGTCAAGGAGAAAAAATTCCAACATTAGAGGAGGTTTTTAATCTTGCTGATGAAAAAACGAAAATTAATGTGGAATTAAAAGGACCTGAAACGGCTAAACCAGTCTTAAGCCTGATTGATAATTATGTCAGTAGTAAAAGATTTAGCTATGATGATTTTTTAATATCGTCTTTTGATCATCATGAGTTGGTGAAAGCCAAAAAAATCAATCCGGATATAAAAATCGGCGCCCTGATAACAGGGGTTCCTATTGATTATGCGAAATTCGGCCAAGACTTGGGAGCATATTCTGTAAACTTATGCAGAGAGTTCATCAACCAAGAATTTGTAGATGACGCACACAAAAAAGGACTCAAAGTATTGGTCTGGACAGTAAACGACCATGATGAAATCAAGCGGATGAAGGATTTAGGAGTTGATGGAATATTCAGTAATTTTCCGGATCGCCTCTAAAAACATCGGGGAAGGAAATCATCCTTCCCTTTTTTGTTTGCAAATCTCTACGCAAATCGAAAATGCATCACATCGCCGTCTTGGACGATGTATTCTTTGCCCTCCAGACGAAGAAGGCCTTTGTCGCGCGCGCCGGATTCTCCGCCGCAGGACACAAAGTCATTGTAGGAAATGGTCTCGGCGCGGATGAAACCCTTTTCAAAATCAGTGTGGATCACTCCGGCCGC
>JBBUEG010000008.1:3519-10391 GCA_038056985.1 Patescibacteria group bacterium
TTAAATAGCGTTGATTTGCCCACATTGGGCAGGCCGACAATTCCGATGGAAAAAGACATACTCTTGCCAAAAAGCTTGTTTTAAACTATAATGAATTATGCTTTAATTATTTAAAATTAACACAAAAGTCTTATGATGGCAAACTCAATGTATCCCAAAAGCGTCAGCTCGTTCATTCGCTCGGAAAAATCGCGCATTAGAAAAAGCGGCGGCGATCTGGAAAAACAAAAATCGCTCATTGCCGAATTGTACCAAAAAGTTGAAGCATATAAGAAGAAGTCGGACAAAAAATAAGCATCAATAATTATGGTGGAGAGCACTTATCCGATTCCATCAACCAAGACCGAATTCCCGCTTCTAGCTTTGCGGGATATGGTGGTATTTCCGGGCGTTCAGGTCGGCATTTTGGTCAAGCGCCAAAAATCAATTATGGCGCTTGAAGCGGCGATGGCGCGGGACAAAATGATGGTTTTTACCACCCAAAAAACCAAAGACGCGGAAGAACCGAAGAATCAAGACCTTTATCAAATAGGTGCCGTGGGGCAAATTAAAGAAGTTTTAAAATCTCCGGATGAGACGGTCCGCGTGGTGGTGGAAGGCATGCGCCGCGTGGAAATTTTGGACTTTGTCCAGACCGAACCTTTTTTTAAGGTAAATATCCGCGCCATTGAGGAAACCATTGTCCGCAATCCGGAGCTGGAAACGCTGGCGCGCCAAATCATTGATCAATTCAAACAAATCGTGGCTTTGGGCGAAATGGTGCCGCTGGACGCTCTGATCACGATTTTCAATACGGCCCAGCCGCCGCGCCTAGCCGATCTCATCGCTTATCATCTTGATATTCCTTTGCCGGACCGCCAAAGCATTCTTGAAGCGTTTGACATCAAAGACCGCTTGGCCAAATTAAAAAAAATTCTGGTTAAAAAAATAGAATCGCTCGGGATAGAAAGAAAAGTGCAAGCCGAGACCCAGGAACAGCTTTCCAAAATGCAAAAAGAAGTGATTTTGCGCGAACAGCTCAAAGCCATTGAAAAAGAGCTGGGCATTAAAGAAGAAAAAGAAGAAATGGAAGAAATCCGCAAGGGCATAAAAAAAGCCAATATGCCCAAAGAGACCAGAGCCAAAGCGGAAAAAGAGCTGGGGCGTCTTGAAAAAATGTCTCCGATGAGTCCGGAATATTCCTACATCCGCACTTATCTTGATTGGCTGGTCAATATGCCGTGGGGAAATAAATCTCAATCAAAAATTGACATCAAGGAATCGGAAAAAATATTAAATAACGATCATTACGGACTGAAAAAACCAAAAGAAAGGATTTTGGAATATTTGGCCGTGCAAAAATTAGTCGGGAAAATCAAAGGTCCGATCCTCTGCTTTGCGGGCCCCCCGGGCGTGGGCAAGACTTCCATTGGCAAATCAATCGCCCGGGCTATGGGACGCAAATTCGCAAAAATTTCTTTGGGCGGCATCAGGGACGAAGCGGAAATCCGCGGACACCGCCGGACTTATGTCGGGGCAATGCCCGGCCGCATTATACAAGGCATCAAAAACGCGGGCGAATCCAATCCGGTTTTTATGTTGGACGAAATAGACAAGGTGGGCGCTGATTTCAGAGGCGATCCCTCCTCCGCTCTTTTGGAAGCGCTGGATCCGGAGCAAAACAACGCCTTTTCCGATCATTATCTGGAAATACCCTACGATCTTTCTGATGTTTTATTCATTACCACGGCCAATCTTTTAGACACCATTCCGCCGGCTTTGCGCGACCGGCTGGAAGTCATCCAATTTACCGGCTATACCGAGGATGAAAAATTCCACATTGCCCAAAAATATCTGGTTCCGAAAATTTTAGAAACTCACGGACTGAAGGATAAGAAAATTTCAATGACCGAGCCGGCTCTGCGCACCATTATTCGCGAATACACGCGGGAAGCCGGAGTGAGAAATTTGGAAAGAGAACTCGCTTCAGTATACAGAAAAATCGCCCGGACAGTGGCCGAAGGCGGAAAATTGCCGTCTGAAATCACCATAAACGACATTCATAAATATTTGGGTGCGGCTAAATTTTTCCTGACTATGGCGGAAAAAAGAGACGAAGTCGGCGTGGTGACGGGCATGGCCTGGACCGAGGCGGGCGGCGAGATTCTTCAGATTGAAGCCACTAAAATGCCGGGCAAGGGCGCGCTCATTCTCACCGGCCAATTGGGAGATGTGATGAAAGAATCGGCCCGGGCGGCTTTGTCTTACGCGCAAAGCAATGTCAAGCAATTGGGCATTAAAGAAAAATTTGACAAAATTGATCTGCACATCCATGTGCCGGCCGGAGCGACCCCGAAAGACGGCCCGTCCGCGGGACTCGCTATGGCCACGGCTTTCGTCTCCATTCTCACCGGCCAAAAAGTGAAAAGAGAAGTGGCCATGACCGGCGAGATCACCCTGCGCGGCCGCGCTCTGGAAATCGGCGGCGTCAAAGAAAAAATTATCGCGGCTCACCGCGCCGGAGTAAAAATGATTATTTTACCCCTAAAAAACAAGAAAGACTTGGAAGAAGATGTGCCGGAAAATGTGCGCCAAGACCTCAAAATCAAATTTGTGGAGCACATTGACGAAGTTTTGAAAGTGATATTTACGAAATAGCCGTAAAGTTATAAAGCTGTAAAGTCGTATCAATTACGGCTCTACAACTCTTACGGCTTTACGGCTTTTTTGGCCGCTTTAACTACATTTTCCAAAAGTTTGGCGACAGTGACAGGCCCCACGCCTCCGGGTACGGGCGTAATGTAAGAAGCTTTGGGCGAAACATTGGCGAAATCAACATCGCCGACAATCTTTCCAAGATGCTTGGCTGTTCCGGCATCAATTATCACCACTCCTTTTTTAATCATTTCCTTTTTAATCAAATTAGGCAAGCCTGCCGCGGATATTAAAATGTCGGCTTTTTTTGTTTCTTTAGCGAGATCTTTTGTTTTTTGATCGCAAATAATTATTTTTTTCGCTTTTTGCTTCAAGAGCATGGCCACCGGCTCCCCGACAAGCATTCCCCGCCCCACCACGACAACCGTGGATTTCTCAAGCGGCTTTTTGGCAATTTTTAAAAATTCCAAAACGGCTCCGGCCGGAGGCGGGACAAAAGCCGGCTCCCCTTTCTCAAATTTTTTTCTGGATTCATCGGAAAGAACATCAACATCTTTTTCAAAAGCGACCGCGTTAAGAATATTATTTCTGGATAAATGTTTCAGCAAGGGAAGCTGAATGATAATTCCGGAAACTTTTATATTTTGATTCAGACTGGAAATCAAGTTTATAACTTTTTTTTCCGGAACCCGTACTGAAAACTTATAGAATAAGAAATCAACCCCAATCTCTTTCGCGGCTTTTTCCTTGGCTTTGATGTAAGACAAAGAAGCCGGATCATTGCCCGCGTACACCACGGCCAGCGCGGGCTTGATTTCCATCTTTGCGATTTTTCTTTTCAATTGATTTTTGATTTTTTGAGCGATCTTTCGTCCGTCTAAAATTTTGTGCATATACATTATATTCTATCAAAATTAGCAGAAAATTCAATACTTAGAGCGACCACATTCTGCCCAAAAAAACATAAATCCATCTATCGTGTATTTAAACGATCGTCCAGATACACGATAATTCTAAATATGCCCTGTAAATAAAATAAGGAGTGCCTAAGATTTAGACACTCCGATTCCGATAAATTATTTGTAATTCGCTATATAAAACGCCGCCCGAATCAACCAGGGAAGAAAAAGAGGCAAGACGCCATATATGAAAAGTGCTAGAGGCACCACAATCGATAAAATCAACCCTATTTCTCCGCGAATAATTTTTATTTATTCGGGATCCATGACGAACCTCCTTTTTTTTAAATTATCTCACTACCACCAGCGGTATTATCGGCGCGGCCCAATGGACTAATTCAGCCATATCCGGAGAAACGAAAATCTTTCTTGGCCCACTTTTAAAAGAGAGATTAATTGACCCTTTGACAGCCACCTTCTCTAAATACAAATCACCTCCTATAGACGCGCCATCAAGATCGAGCTTACCCTCCACGGATGTTCCGCTTAATATCAAATAGCCTTTTATTAACGCGCTGTCTAAGTATAAATTACCCTTAATGATTGCCCCACGGACATATACAGTGCCATTAATCACTGCTCCGCCTAAAACAATGTCTCCAAAACAGTTCACCTCACACATATTCACATCATGATCAGTCTTCCAGTCTGGAATGTATATACGGCCTCTTACCATCATACTTGCAAGACTGTCTTGATTCATCAATTTTTCTACTGCCGCCTCTTGGGATAAAATATTTTTTTGCTCCATGATGCCCTCCTCTCCCCTAAATATTTTTGCCGCCGGGGTCGCGGGAAAATGGTTGATTGTTTATAAAAAGAACGATAACGAATCATTATTGTATATCTAAAAGACAATTTTGTCAATATGTGTATTTATGATAGAATAGTAGTAATTATTAATGAATAAATAATATGAATATAGACTCTAAAATCTTCAAAGCCTACGATATTCGCGGCATTGCGCCCGAAGAATTAAATGAACAAATAGCGGAAAGGGTGGGAAAGGCGTTTGTGAAATTTCTGGAAGAACAAGGGGTAAATAAGACTAGCATCGTAATCAGCCGCGATATGCGCGTGTCTTCCCCGGCGCTTTTTGGAGCGCTGTCTAAAGGTATTACTTCAATGGGTATTGATGTGGTTGATATTGGCCAGAGCTCCACTGATATGTTTTATTTTGCTTGCGGAACACTTGGTCTCCCCGGCATTGCCATCACGGCATCGCATAATCCCAAGCAATACAATGGGTTTAAGATGATTAAAAAAATGCCTTACGCTATTGGCAAAGGACAGGGAATGGAAAGAATCCAAGAATTAGTAATGAGCGGCGACCTTGCTCCGACCGGCGATAAAATCGGAACGGTTGTTCAAAAAGATGTCCGCGATGATTTTATTAAAAAAATTCTGTCTTTTATAGATGTTTCTAAGGTGAGGCCTCTAAAAGTCGTGATTGACTGCGGCAATGGAATGGCCGGTCCATACATTGAACTTTTAAGAAACTTTTTACCAATTGAAATTGTTTCGATGTTTTTTGAACCGGACGGCACATTTCCCAATCATCCGGCCGATCCGCTGGAAAAGGCCAATCGCGCAGAGCTGGAAAAGCGCGTAATGGCCGAAAATGCGGATTTGGGAATCGCTTTTGACGGCGATGTGGACCGGTGCTTTTTTGTGGACGACACGGGCGAATTCGTATCCGGAGATTTTCTTACCGCGGTCCTAGCCGAAAGATTTTTGAAAAAATATCCGAGCGGGAAAATCATTTATGATTTACGCGCCAGCGATGTAGTGCCGGACACGGTAAATACTCTGGGCGGCCGGCCTTTAATCAACCGCGTGGGACACGCCTATATCAAGCGCCGGATGATTGAAGAGGGCGCGATTTTCGCGGGCGAAGTGACCGGGCATTATTATTTTAAGAATTTTTTCAATGCTGATTCGGGTCTTATTCCCGCGCTTTTGATTTTAGAAATGCTTTCCGGGGAGAATAAAAAATTCTCGGAAATTCTGAAGCCTCTGCGGGAAAAATATTTCATCAGCGGAGAAATAAATTCCAAGGTAAGCGATGTCAAAGCGGTATTGCAAAAAATTGAAACGATTTACAAAACCGGAGAAATTGAAAAAATAGACGGCATTTCGGCGCGTTTTGCCGATTGGCATTTCAATGTGCGCGGTTCCAATACCGAGCCTCTCATCCGCCTCAATCTTGAAGCTAAAACTAAAGAGATGATGGAGCAAAAAAGAGATGAGATACTAGAAGTTATTAGGAACTAATATGAATATTAAAACGACAAAATCTGAATACAAAACAGAAATTTTTACCGGCATCCGGCCGACCGGTAGCTTAACCGTGGCCAATTATTTTGGCGCAGTGAAACCGATAATTAAACTTCAGGAACTGGAGTCGGGGATCAAACCGCTTGTTTTTGTCGCCGATCTTCACGCACTCACAGATAATGAACCGAAAGATGTGAAAAAATATGTCAATGAAGTGGTGGCCGATTACATTGCGCTCGGCGTTGATCCGAATAAGGCCGATCTGTTTTTGCAATCGGCGATTGAAAATGAAATCGCGGTTCTGACACTTCTTCTTTCCCGCCACACGAATGTCTCCGAATTGCTGCGCGTGCCGACGCTAAAAGATAAGCTCAAAAACAACGCACGGCCGGAAACCGCCAATGCCTTGCTTTTTCTTTATCCCGTAATGATGGCGGCGGACATCCTCATCCAGCGCGCGAAAAAGGTACCGGTGGGCCAAGATCAAGTGGCGCACATTGAATTTACAAGAGAGCTCGCCAAGGATTTTAATAAAAAATACGGAGAGGTTTTCCCAATGCCCCAGCCGCTGGAGCAAAAAGCTTTGCGCATTCTTTCGCTCAAGGGCGAGAGCAAAATGAGCAAATCCATTCCGCATGGCGCGCTTTTATTAAGCGATGACGCCATAACTATTGCTAAAAAAATAAAAACCGCCGAGACCGCTTTTGAAGGAAAAATGAACGATCGGCTGGAAAGCCACATTCTTATAGCCAAGGGGCTTGCTAAGACCGAAAAAGAAAAGCAAGAAATTGACGCGATAATTGAAGAGCATAAAAAGGGCAAGGCCGTGATGGGGCAATTTAAGCAAATTTTTACCAGTATAGCTCAAAATTTCCTGCAAGAATTTCAAGCCAGAAAAAAAGAAATAACTAAAGATCCGGCTTTTATACCATCCGTCCTTGAACAAGGCGCCAAAATTGCCAAGACTAATGCCCAAGAAACTTTGGAATTAGTCAAGCAAGC
>JBBUEG010000008.1:10491-12311 GCA_038056985.1 Patescibacteria group bacterium
TAAGGCTTACACCCTAATGATCACCGGCAAAATCATTGGCCGGCGTTCTGTCTGCTGGTATAGAAAATCCCCTACTTCATCGCGTATCCTGTTTCTCAAAGGCGCCCAGCCGCTTTCTTTTTCCTCTTCGCGCACCGAGGCAACCGTCCTTTTGACTCTCTCCTTGAGATCGAAAATCAATTTTTCAGAAGCGTTCACATAGACAAAACCGCGCGAGATAATATCCAATTCGGAGACAAGCTGTTCGGTTTTCTTATCAATGGTGGCAATTATCACCACCATTCCGTCCTGCGCCATCACCTGCCGATCGCGCAAAACCACTTGTCCCACATCGCCCACGCCCAGCCCGTCCACCAAGACCAATCCGACCGGAATTTTTACTCCGCTAATTTGCGCCCGATCTTTGCCGACTTCCAAAATATCACCGTTGTTCAATATGAAAATATTGGCGCGGGGTATGCCGATGCTTTCGGCGATCTCGCCGTGCATCTTAAGCATAAATCTTTCACCGTGCACCGGCACGAAAAATTTCGGCCGTAAAAGCATCAGCATCAATTTCAGCTCTTCTTGTTTGGCGTGGCCGGACGCGTGTACATCAAATGTTTTATTGTAAATCACATCGGCGCCAAGATCCACCAAATTATTCATAATGCGCGCGATGGCCCGCTCATTGCCCGGAATGGGCGAAGAAGACAAAATCACGGTATCGCCCGAACGGATCTGAATTTGCTTGTGCTCGCCCCGGGACATCCTTCCCAAGGCCGATTCTTCCTGCCCTTGGCTTCCGGTGGAAAGAATAGTCACGCGATTCGGGGGAAATTGCGAAACTTGGGTTAATTTTACGATCGCGGACGCCGAATATTTCAAATAACCGTATTTAGTGGCGATCATTACCGCTTTTTCCATGGATCGTCCGGAAAATGCGACTTTTCTTCCATGCTTGACCGAAGCGTCTATCACCTGCTGGACCCTGGCCAAAAGATTTGCAAAGGTAGAAACCACCACCCGGCCCTTGGCCTGTGCGATCAGCTGATCCAATTGAACGCCGATTTCCCTTTCCGAAACCGTAAATCCTTTTTGCTCGGCATTGGTGGAATCGGACATCGCCAATAACACGCCTTCATTTCCGATTTTGGCGATTTTGCCGAATTCGGCCGGAGCTTCATTGATCGGCGTATAGTCAAATTTGAAATCTCCGGTATGGACGATATTGCCGACCGGCGTTTTTACCACTACACCGACGCTGTCCGGAATATTGTGATTGACGCGGAAAAAAGCGACACCGAAGACCCCGAGCTTCAATTGATCGTCCGGATGGATCTCATTCAATTTGGCTATGCGGTCCAGCTGAAATTCTTCCAACCGATCACGCGTCAGAGCCAAAGTGAGCTTGGTGCCGAAAATCGGCGGATTGCCCAACCGTTTTAAAATATAAGGAATGCCGCCCATATGGTCCAAATGGCCGTGCGTGATGACGACTCCTCTTATTTTTTCGTAATTTTTTTGCAAATACGAAGTGTCGGGGATTATGAAATCCACTCCCGGCATATCCTCGTAAGCGAACATTATGCCGATGTCAATGATAATAATGTCGTTTCCGTATTCCAGAAACGCCATATTTTTGCCAATACCGTCCAGGCCGCCCAAAGGCACGATATTGAGCTTGGGTCCTTGGTAAACGGCTGTTTTGCGCACTATGCCTCTTTGGCGATTAATGTTGCGATCTCGGCGCATTGGCGGACGCGCCATGGCCGGAACAGCCTTAGGCTGAATTCTCGGCTGCGTAATTCGTGAAATCATATTCGTTGAATTATTACTTT
>JBBUEG010000008.1:12411-14382 GCA_038056985.1 Patescibacteria group bacterium
AATCAAATTTTGCGCTTCTTTTATTTTTTTAGCCCGTTCTTCTTTATTGACCGTGGTACGGCTCGCTTCCAAAAGATCGTCAATGTCGCGAACCTTAACATCCGACAAATTAAATCCCGCTTCTTTGATTTGCGACGAGTGCCAAAAAGGATACAAATCATTATTGCGGCCGACATACTCGGTGGCCAGCACGATGTCAAAATTTCTCGGCTTAATCGCTTCTTTTTGAAATACGGCCGCCTCAATCGGTTCAATATTGATTTTCACCCCAACCTCGCTCCACTGCTTTTGTAAAATTTCCGCGGTTCTAACCAAAATCGGATCATTGATTGTTTTTAAACTCAAAACCAATTCTTGATCCCCTTTCTTTCTGGCACTACTTTCTTGCGCTTTGAATCCGGCAAGGTCCAGCAATTCTTCCGCTTTTTTCTTGTCATATTCATACTTTTTTACTTCGTTCGCATATTCATAGCTTCCCGGGATAATCGGCCCGTCAACCGCGACGCTCCCCGAAAGCTCGGGCAAAGCCATAATTTCCGGCTTTCTCGCCGCTAAAACCAAGGCTTCGCGCACTCCTTTTTCTTTTAAAATCTGATTTTTTTTATTAAAAAAAGCGGCTGTATACTGCGGCAATAAAATCTTATAAATGCCGGACTTTTTTGAAATTGACTGCGGATTTATTCCTTCGCCCGAAGCGATGGGTCTTACCCCGTCAATTTGGCGATTCTTCAAAGCATCGGACAGCTCTGCGGCATTGCTGAAAAATTTCACTCGCACGGTCTGCAAATTAGGATGGCCGCGATAAAATTGCGCATTGGCTTCAAATTCGTACTCTTTTATTATTCCCGATTTTTTCTCCCGCGATATTTTGGAATAGGCGTACGGCCCTGTCCCGATCGGCTTCAGATTCAATTCCGAAAGCGCCGCTGAAATTGCCGGAACATTCTCCCACAAATGAACCGGGGCAATACCAATGGTTAAAGAATCAAGAAAATTGGGATTGGCGTCTTTTAATGAAAATCTAACGGTCCGATCGTCAATTTTTTCAATCTGTATATCTTTAAATTTGGCCAAATGCGGGCTTTTCCACTGCTGGTCTTTGATGCTCTCAAAAGTAAAAACAACATCATCGGCGCCGAATTCGGCCCCATCATGCCAAACAACATTTTGACGAAGAACAAACGAATATTGTTTTTGATCTTCCGAGACTGCAAAACTCTCGGATAAATCATTAATCAATTCCTGTTTATCATTATACCGCAAAAGTCCGGAAAACACAAGAGTCGTCAAATCAAGGTCGATTTCTCTGGCAGAACTTGCAAAGATCGGATTGACAAACTGCGGCGCGCCGGTTATTCCCTCGATATATACGCCGCCTTCTTTGGCAATTACAACCGTATTATTGCTATAAAATCTTACGCCGAAAATCGCCGATGATAAAACAAAAATCAGCAAAGCGATTCCGATATTCCTTTTTTCCCGAACATTCAAGACTTTCGGAAGATACGAGAGCTGGCGAAGGCTTGGCAGACGCTTTATAGGCGGCCGGCGGCATACCAAAAAGATTCCTTCTTTCGCGTCAGACAGCCAATGATGGCTCTTTTTTTCCGGCATAGAAAAACGGCGCCGGATATTTTTTATTACATCCTTGAAATTCACAAAATAAGATTATATGAACAAATGCGACAAAGCCAAGCCGAATAAAGCGACCGATAAAACAATGGTGGCGTAAAACAAGATTTTTTCAGCGCCGCGCCGCACCGTGTAAACATTGCCTTCTCCGCCGAATACGGCCGAAAGCCCACCGCCCTTTGTCTGGAGAAGAACGGCAATTATCAACATCGCTGATACGGCAATTTCCGCTATTTTAATGATTTGCAAATACATACTTTATTTAATGCGCAATTTAAAAACTAATAAAACAACAAAATATATGATATCACGGAATCTTTGCTATGTCAACCGTCAAAA
>JBBUEG010000009.1:0-3317 GCA_038056985.1 Patescibacteria group bacterium
CTGCAGGGCGGCCGTGCCGATTTTTTCCACCTTGGCTATTGAACGAATCGCCGGAACCGCTTTTTCGCATTCACCCTTGGGATCCGATTCGGCATTTCCAAAATAAATTTCCAGAGCGCGCAAATTTGGATCAATCGTCGCGTTGCGAGACACTTTATCAATTTCCGCCCCATCCTTTGGAGAATTCGCGAAAATTTCAATGATAACCGGCGTTACTTTTGCCAGATCCAAAGGAAGCGAAACTAAATACTGACCGAATCGTCCAATATCAGGCGCGTCAGTCATAGTTGATCCGTCAGCCAAGATAATCCCTTTATCGGTTTTGACGCGATATCTTACGACCGATTCAAATTCCCTTCCCTCGCCCTGGATTTTTAAAGGCAGGCCGACAGTGGTACCGTCTTGCGGATAGCGAACCATAATATTGCTTTTAGCGGCATCCGGCGCAATATTAATATTAGCGGCATTTATATTTTCATTCGCGGTTTCATTAACATTGCCGTTTTCTGAAGCTTCGTTTACATTCTCGTTTATTTCTTCATTCACAGGCGGCTGATTGATCATATTGCCGTTTCCTGAGGATATTGTCTCGCTATTTTCATTCTCCGGCCCGCTTACTTTTGAGGAAAAATAATAAACGCTTACGCCGACCATCAAAACAATCGCCAAAATCAAAAACACCCAGCCGTACAGGGAATAATCGTTTTTTTGATGATGATATTGATGGTGGGACATATAGAATAAATTTAAAGTTTAAAATGCAAAGTTCAAAATTATTGTTGTCTGCAAATTTTAAAAAATTTGCAAATCTCTTTAACTTTTAATTTACACTTCTAACTCTTAATTTCAATGCTGTTTACGACAACATCGTCTGTCGGATGATCGTTTTCATTTACTTTTACCGATTCTATTTTATCCACAATATCCATTCCGCTTAATACCTTTCCGAAGGCCGTATGCTTGCCGTCAAGATGAGGCGTCGCCTCGGTAGTGACTATGAAAAATTGGCTGCCATTGGTATTTGCTCCGGCATTGGCCATGGCCAAAACGCCGCGCACCAATTTATGCGAATTTATTTCATCTTCAAATTTATAACCCGGTCCGCCCATGCCGTCATTTGACCAATCGTCGTCCTTGCTGTTCGGATCGCCGCCTTGGATCATAAAGCCTTTGATTACCCGATGGAATTTCGTGCCGTTGTAAAAACCGCTTTTGGAAAGTTTGATAAAATTTTCAACAGTTTTCGGCGCGTCGGCCGTAAACAATTCCAGAGCAATATCGCCGAAATTAGTTTTTAATATGACAGTCTGATTGGTTTGCGCGTTTTGCATATTGGAGTTAGAATTATTTACAGCATTGGAATTATCCGCCGATTCTTTTGCCGCCGGCGTCGGAATTAATGCAAATGCCGCAATCAATCCGATTAAAATAATTCCCAAAGCGATTACGATAATTAATAATGTTTTATTGGACAGCATAAGATTAAATTTTATTTACGATTAATTATTCTTTTTTCTCAATTGGCTTTTGCTTTAAAATAATCATTGCGACAATCGGAAGGACAAGCCAGGCAAATCGCGCGCCGTCGTAAGTGAAAATTTGGCGAGTGACGGGCGACAAATTATTCAGCGCATCTTTGGGGAGGAAAGACAAAATGACGCTCAAAAGAAGTCCGACATGGAGAACGCTGAAGATTATCACCTGCCACCACGCTCCTTTTTCATCGCGGGATGCTATGCTTCTTTGCAAAGCGGAACGGGAAAGAAAAAAGAAAAGCACCAGAAAAATTCCCAAGAATCCGGTGAGCTTGAAAACGAAAATTTGATTCAAGACCCCTTCGGTTTTTTTCATCATAACATCCAAATAGGGCGCGTTGGAAATCAGGGCCAGCGCCATATAAATACTGACCATGATGACGATCAGGCGATCCCTCCCCAAAGAAAATCCGTACAAAAAAGAACCCACAATAAATACCAGTGCGATCATCAGATCCCACGAAGGATTGGACCAATTAATTGATTGGAGAAAATTTTGGGCGTTGCTTGTCATTTGAATTTGATTTACGAATTATGATTTACGAATATTTTTAAATCGTACATCATAAATCCTACATTAAATTATCATACCGCACCTCTTCCCACTCGTCGCTCCCATCTTCTTTCTGTTCCGCCATAAGCGTATTCACCTTTTCCGTTTCGCTGTAGACTCGCTCGATATGCGCTTCAGCCCCTATTCGTTTGGCTGTTTGAACATGTTCTTTTTCAAATTTGGCCTTTGTTTTCAGAGTCAATCTTATCAATTTCCCAGGCAATTCATAAATTTTCCAACTTGAAACTCCCGATGGATTTTCAAGCGTCTCCTCCCCTTCATCGGCTAATTTGAATTTTTTCCCCAATTGTTCGCAAACGGCCTCAAATCTTTCAATGGTCATAAAAAACGATTCATTTGCCGGCTGTGGATAATTGATAATATTATACCACTTTAAATATTTATCTGCCAATGCCGTCAGACCAGCATTTCTTTTGCTTTCTTTTTCAATTCAATCATATCCAGCTCTCTTTTAACGATAATCCGGCTGAACATTTTAGCGGTATTTCTTTCGTTGTTAAGTTTGTCATGGATTTTTTGAAGCTCTTTTGTCCGTTCTTGTATTTTCGCCTCAAGGGTGGCGTTCCAAGCACCGGTCTTGCTGTAAAGAATGGAATTTGAAAATACTATGGACAGCTCGTCGCGCATCTCATCAAATATTTTTAAATTTTCCAAACGCAAACCTTCCTTCAGGGAATCGGACGCCAAGGCGAAAAAACCGATAAAATTTCCGGCAAACACCAAAGGAAATAACACATCCGCGTCTTGCGATTTGATCAAACGAGCAAAAGTATGCGCCGCTCGCGCGTTTTCAAATGTAGACCCGTCGCGCGGCGTCAGAATACGATTGTCGCTCGCCCAATATTCCCAAAAATCATTGTCTTGGACAGTGAAAATTTCCTTTTTAATTCTGCTACCGGGCGGATCGGCGAAAATCAGAGAAAATTTATGTTTTCTGTCGTCAAAAACAAAAAACCTAACTCTCTGAAAATGGAAGGTCTTTTTGAAAAAATCGCATGTCCTGGACAGCAATTCGTCAAGCGATCCCAAGGTGGAAGTTGAATAAAAAAAGGAGCGTAAAGCATCCTGCTTCTTCAAAAACCTTCTTCCGAACAATCGGTCGATTATCGGCTGAATGAAGAGAAGATATGCAAGGATTGAATAAAAAACAATCAGCGAAGCGAGCGCCAAGGCGACATTTTTTTGAACCGCTATCCAAACATGATTGT
>JBBUEG010000010.1:0-12162 GCA_038056985.1 Patescibacteria group bacterium
GCCAACACCAGCGTATCTATGTTTTTTAATTTTAAATCTCGTAAATAATACCTGATTATTTTTTTGGTTTCCGGCCGATTGATAAATCCCTCCTCAATCAGCGGAACAAAAAGCGGACAGGCAATTTCAAAAACCTCCAAATTTTTAAAAGAGCAAGCAGCCTTGCCTTTGGAAAAATATTCCTCAAGCTTCTTTTTATGCGCCAAACTTTTGATTGTTGATTTTGTGCCGATAATGCCGATCCGGCCGTTATTGGATGCTTTCAAAACCGGTTCGGCCAAGGAATCCATAACATCAAAAAACGGAATTGACAGATATTTTCTTAAATCTTCGCCCGCCAAAGCGGAAACGGTATGGCAAGCCGCCACTACCAGATCAGCGCCCTTGCTTAATAAAAAATCCGCCGCTTCTTTTGAGTAACGCAGGATTGTCTCCGAATCTTTGTTGCCGTAAGGCACCCTAGCCGTGTCGCCGAAATAAACAAAAGAATAATCAGGCAAAGCATTTTTAAGCGCTTTGACAAAAGTTAATCCGCCGACTCCGGAATCAAAAATTCCAACCATATTATTCTCCGTGCGGCAAAACTTGCCCGATAAACCATAATAAAATAATTCCCAAGAACATAAACGAAACGCGCATTACTATGCGCCTCGTATTTTTTTCCTCGTGAATTTCCGGAATAAGGTCAACGGCTGTTATGTAAAGAAAGCTTCCGGCGGCAAAGGCGAAAAGCGGGCCAACGGAAAAAAACTGTCCGGCAAATAAAAACGCGATAATCGCACCCAAGAAAGAAGTTGTTTTTGTCGCCAAATTGAAAATAACAGCGCTCTTTCTTTTCAGGCCGGAATGGATAAGCAGGGAAATATCGCCGATTTCTTTGGGAATTTCGTGAAAGAAAATGGAAATGGCAGTAGTGATGCCGAGAGGAATGGAAACCAAAAATGTCGCTCCTATCGCCATTCCGTCAAGAAAATTATGCAGAATATCTCCGGCCATTACCAAATAGCGGTACGCCGGCGGTCTAGCCTCGTCATCGTGATGCACGCCTTCGTGATGATGATGCCAATGGAAAACGCGCTCAATGATAAATAATACAAGAAATCCCAAAAGAGCGAAAACAAACATTAGGTGAGGGTCAATCCCCGATGTTTCGGCCTCCTCCAGCGCCTCGGGCAAAAGATCCAGAAACGCGATGTATAAAAGTACTCCGGCGGCAAAACTGGAAAAAAACGCGGAAGTGTGCCTAAGCCACGCTTCATTGCGCAAAACCAAAGCAACGCTAATCAGAGACAGGAAACTGCCGAAAAAAGTAAACAGCAATATATAACCGAAAGTAGACATAGATTAGTTTTTAACTTTTCCGCCCGAGGCGTGAACCCGAGGCTCATCAGCCTTGGGCTGAGATCCGCCTTTGGCGGAGAATTTTGAACTTTTAATTTTTAACTTGTTGGTGTATCGGCAGAGCAAATGAAAAAGTCGTGCCTTTATTTTCCTGCGATGTGAACCACATCCGTCCCCCGCTCGCTTCAACAAGCGTTCGGCCGATATAAAGGCCGAGGCCGGATCCTTCGGTCTGCACTTTCATCACATTATCGGCTCGGAAAAATTTATTAAACACTTTATGCTGCTGGTCTTTGGGAATACCGATGCCATTGTCCTTGATATTGAAAACCAGCTCGTTGGGATGCCGCTCGTAAAACAATTCTATTTTTCCGCGTCCGGAAGTGTATTTAATGGCATTGGAGACCAGATTCATTATCACTTGGCGGATTTTGTCGGGATCCACGAATACTTCCGGCAATTTGGCGTCCGCGAAAGCCGATTGAATAGTGATATTGCGGGCGCGCGTCAGAGGGGTAAGCTCAGTGATAACGCTTTGGAAAATATCTCCAAGCTGGGTCGGCTTGGGCTCGAATTTTATTTTTCCGGATTCCATGCGCGAGACATTCAAAAGATCATTGACGAGCTTAATCATGCGCTCATTACTCTCATAGGCGCGGTCCAAAAATTCTTTTTGATTTTCATTGACCGCTCCGGCATCGCCCGCGATAAGCATTTCCAAAAACCACTTGATGGCCGACAGAGGCGTGCGTAGCTGGTGGCTCGCCACGGACACGAACTCCGATTTCATCGTGTCAATTTCTCTTTCCAGAGTCACATCGCGGAAGGCCACGATGCCGCCCGCGACATCGCCGCGCCGCAAAATCGGCGCGATACTCATAATAACCGGGAAGCGCGTCCCGTCTTTGCGCGCCAATTCCATATTCCTTACCATATCGGCTTTGCCTGATCGCCAAATCTCATCTACGGGCGATTGTCCGTTTATGGCCTGCAGCTCGCCCTTTTCATTGTAAACTTTAAAAACTTCTCCGGCCAAAACTCCCAAAACATCCGCTTCTTTGTAAACCAGCAAACTCTCGGCCTGGCGATTAAAAAGCACGATTTTATTATCAGCGTCAACCACATAGACCCCTTCGCCAATGCTTCGCAAAATAGTTTCCAAACGATTTTTCTCCTGGCCGATTTCTTCTTTCGCTTCCTGCACATCTTCCAGAATATTCAAAACCGCCCGCTTGGTCTCCACCAGCTCTTGATTTGATTTTTCAAAATCCATTTTTTCCTTTTCCAATTCATCAGCCAAATTTTGAAGTTGGCGCGTGCGTTCTTTGACTCTCATTTCCAAAGCATAAGACGACTTGCTCACGGTTTGTTTCATATTCACAACCGAGCGCGTTAGCGCAAAAATTTCGTCTCTGATTTTCGGCCCGTCGTCCGGCAAATCGCCCGTTGAAACCGCCTTATTCAATTGACGTACCGGACGCAAAATTATAAAACGGAGAAAATAAACGAACACAGCCAAAAAAATCAAAAATTCAATCAGTACTGTCAGCCAAATAATCCATTGGACTTTTACCAAATAATTTTTCAGGTTCCCCAGGCTGTAGTAAATTTCAACTATTCCGGCAGGTTGGCCTGAGCTTTTTTGCAAAATCGGGACATACACCAAGACCGAGTCTCCGGCTATGCGATACACCGAACCGACCGGTCCGTTTTTAGCATTATCAATCGCTATTTCTCCGCCGGCCGCTTTGATAAGAAATAGATTACCTGATAAAGTTTTTCCAACCGTCTCTTCATTGTCGGAAAACACCACCTTTCCACTTGCATCCAAAACGGAAATTTGCCGAATCTCATTGTCCCTCAATTGCTTGGAAAAATCATTAAACAAAGAAGCATTGTAGAATTGCCGGTTTTCGGAAAAATAATCAGCCGGAAAAACTTTGTCGGCCGCTTGCCTGACCCGGCCTCCATCCACTTCTTTGATTCTTTCAAATATCAATCCGCGCACGGCTTTGACCACCTGGGCGCCGAAAACAATTCCGAATATCGCGGAAAAGAAAAACACCGGCAAGAAAAATTTTACTTGCAAGGACAGCCGCGAAGAAAATGGAATTTTTTCAGACATAATGCGATATTAACTTTTTGGCGCATAGGGGAATCGAACCCCTGTTTTATGGATGAGAACCACATGTCCTGACCACTAGACGAATGCGCCGTAATTTCTATTTAAGCCAGTTTGAGCGCTTTTCTTTGCCGGTAGATGCTTTGCACTATTCCCAGTCCGATAAAAGTGGAAAGCAAAGAGCTTCCTCCGTAGCTCACCAAAGGCAAAGGAATTCCCATTATAGGAAAAAGGCCGACATTCATAGCCGAATTAATAATTGTTTCGCAGGCAATCAGCACAAAAAATCCGGAAATCACGAGATAGCCGAAATCATCGCGGCTGGTTTTGGCCGCGATATACAGCCGGTAAAAGATCACAAAAAGCGCTGAGAAAAAAAGCGCGATGCCCAAAAAACCGAATTCTTCGGCAATGGCCGCGAAGACAAAATCGGTGGACGCTTCGGGCAAGAAATGAAGCTGGCTCTGCGATCCGGAGCCGAGCCCCCGCCCGAAAATCTGCCCCGATCCCACGGCAACGATAGACTGAATGGCCTGATAACTGGAATCGGAACGCGATGAATCTTGAAAAGGATCCAAAAAAGTGAGGATGCGGTCTTTTTGATACGGCTCAAGGATAGTCCATCCGGCTGCTCCCAAAATTGCGGCCAAAATCAATAAAATCGCCAACCAGCGCCAAGAAATTCCGCGAAAGATTATCAGTCCGAACCAAATAAACATAAAAAGAATGCCTGATCCCAAATCCGGCTGCAGCATCACCAAGCCGAACAAAATCGCCGTGAAAACCAGAGACATAATAATTGATCGCGCGACGGAAAAATCAGTCCGGCTCAAAAACTTGGCCAACACGATTATCAAAATTATTTTCACGAGTTCCACGGGCTGAAAGCCGAGCGGGCCGAAACGAATCCAACCGGTAGTGCCGTGGGTAGTCTGTCCGACAATCAAGACAGCCGCCAGAAAACCGAGCGCGAATAAAAATAAAAAAGTGGCTGATTTGCGCAACTGATTGTAATCCATCATGGAAAAAACAATAAAAGCCGAAAAAGAAACGGCGATCCACCCGGCTTGCTTGAAAACTTTTGACCCCAACCCCACCACTCCTCCATCTAAGCTATAGAGCGCGAGCAATCCGAAAACGACAAGCATTGATGCCGCGGCCGCCATAAACCAATCAAGCTGGCGCACGGCGCTAGCTATGGCCGCAAAACTGTAATGATAATTTAAACGATTGGAATTTATCACAAATTTGTCAATTGAATGTTTGAGTAGCGCTACCCTGATCAAAGGGCATCAAATTGTTCGAATCGTAAGGATCAGTTTCCCCCTCCAAAACGGTTCGGGAGGCTTGAGGGTTACTCTCCCATACGACTGAAAAATCTCTTGTTTTCAGGGCCGTTACCTGATCAAGCGATAAAAATTTCGCTCCGATAATCCTCTCTTTTTCCCCGGTCAGTTCGCTTCCGCGCCCATACCTTATCATATAGACGCCGACATTCCAAAACGACAAAATGGTTTTATTGGCAACTGACGCGGAAAAAATATTCCCGGCCGACGGCTGAATTTTAAATTCAAACATCGGCATCTTCACCGGATCGGCGCGCATTCTCTGCCATTTTATATTTATAATCGTCAGCTTGGCCGTTAATTTATTCTCCTTGCCAAATTCAGCGATTTTTTTCAAATCTATATTGGCCGGAATCAAAAAAGAAGCGATATACCGTTCGTCATTCGGTAAAATCCAAGTTTTTTCCACTGGGCCGGCCGCTCCGTTGACCGTGAATTGATATTCCAATTCCGCAATGCGCCATTTGGCATTGGGATTGCTGATCTTGGCGACCGCGTCCGCTTTTGTGCCAGAAGAAATCAAAGCTGTTTCCTCGGATATGACCAAAGGTTTTGGCACGCTCCTGCCGTGAGCGCCTTTGTAATCAATGACTTGATCAAACATTCCGGCCATCATTCGATTGTATTTTTGCGTATCAATCAAATAGTTAAACCAGAAAAGCCCCCCTATTCCCCACATAATAGCCGTCCCGAACAATATAACAAAAACCACCGCCTTATAAAAAAACGGCCTGTTCATCGCTATCCAATAGGCGGTATTAAACCACTGATCTTGTTCTTTGGGAAGCATAATATTATTCATTACTATACAATAATTTTTAACATCTTGCAAACATAAATCAATAGGTGTATAATTATCCACATGCTGGAAACCTCAAAAGATTTAGTCAATGTTTCTCTAAGTTTCGGAATCGTGCTTTTAGCCGTTCTCCTGGCTTTTGCTTTGTACTACTTTATTAAAATAATGAAAGACCTGTCCGAAATGATCCACGAAGCGCGCGATACGATACAGGAATTAAAAAATCATCTGCACGCTTGGGAAGAATTTCTTGATTCGCTCAAGGAAAGAATGACCAGCGCCGGAGCGTATTTGCCGCTGGTCGTGGACGGCATCACGAAAATTATGAACTTCATCAGCCGGCAAAAAGAAAAGAAGCGAAGCAAGAAGGAAGGTTAACAGGACCAGAAAACAAAACAATATCACCTGCTAAAATTTAGCAGGTTTTGTGTTTATAAATGAACATTTTTATGAACAAACAGTTAGTTTTCAGCTTAACTAGACGGAAGAAATTGCTTTAATAGGATCAAGCGATGAAGCTTTCTTTGCCGGAAAAAAAGATCCGGCAATTGCAAAAATCAAAAATAAAACATTGAAGGTAATAATTATTCCCCAATCAATCGTTATATCGCTTAATTCCTTCGGAATGGTAGAAATGAAACGATATCTGATTATCATAATAATCCCCAAAAAAACGACTGATCCGATTGTTGACCCAATAAGGGATAAAATACTTCCTTGAATAAGATAAAAAGCAAGAACAGCGCTATTCCGCGCTCCTAACGCTTTCATAATTCCAATCTCTCTGTACCGCTCGCGAACCATTAAATTCATAACTAAAAAAATAATAAATCCTATCACAATAAGGATAATCATCGATGCGACATATATATATGATTGATATTTTTGATATGACGCTTGAATAAGATTAAGCGTATCTTGACTTGTTTGAATATAATACCCTCTCTCACTCCATTCTTTTGAAAACACACGGACATCCTGCGAAGAATGTAATTGCGCAATGATATTTCCGGCGTTCGTCCGAGGAATTTCTGTACGAATATCTATATTTTTTGCGGTATTATATATATTTTGCGCTTCTTCGTCGGATATCCGAATAGCGTCCCCGTCAAGATCATTCTTGTCCTCTATGCCGACAATCAAAAATTCGTATTTCCCCCCTCCTTGAGATTCAGAGAATGAAGGAACTTCAATGGAAAGAGTTTTTCCAAGAACATCCTTCGAATCAAGTTGAATGCTTGGAAAATGCAACCAATCTTCTCCAATAATCGCTTCTCCGTTTCTCTGAATATTCCGCCCCTCAATAATGCGAATATCTGTTCCTCTTTCAGATGGAATCTCTTTAATGATTCCTTGATCTAAAGCTTCTCGCCCATTTATGGTTATGTGATTTGCAAGAATATATATATGCGAATTAATTAATCGAACTCTCTGATCGGAAAAAATATCCTGAAAATCTTTCTCTGTAAATTTTTTTTCCGCAAACATATCCGTGCCCTGGATATATGGATCTTGAAGACGAATGTCAACGGTTGTAAAAAATTTAGGAGTATCTAATGATTGTTTCTCGAGTTTTTGAAAAACAATAACACCAGTATTTATTGTAATCACCAGAAGAGTGCCTATGGATAGAATAGCGGAAATAATAATGATTCTCCCAACGCGCGCAATAACTCCTTTGATCGTATATTCAATAAGATAAAATAAACTCATCATATAGACTCTTTTGATAACTTTCCGTCTTTCAGAACAAATCGAAGTGTTGCATAGCGAGAAACGCTATCGCTATGCGAAACCATAATTATGGTTTTTTTTTGCTCTCGGTGAAGCTCTTGAAAGATTTCCAAAACTTCTTCGGAGTTTCGAGAATCTAGGTTTCCCGTCGGCTCATCCGCTAAAATAACGGCGGGATCGTGGGCGATGGCTCGCGCTATAGCAACTCGTTGTTGCTCTCCGCCAGACATGATACTCGACTTGCTATGCGCTCTCTCTAACATCCCAAAATCTTCTAATAACTCTAATGCCCTTGTTTTTGCTTTATTTTTTTTCCATTTCTTAAAAAGAAGAGAAAATATAATATTATCTTTTGCCGTTAAGTGGGGTATAAGATTATAATTCTGAAAAATGAAACCTATTTCATAATTGCGAAAGTCCGCAAGCTCATTTTCACTCAACATACGAAGATTTTTTCCATTAACGATAATGTCTCCCTCAGTCGGGCGAACAAGACCTCCAAGTAAATTCAAGAGAGTGGATTTCCCGGATCCGGACTCGCCGCGGATAACAACGAAGCTATTATCCGGAATAATCATTTCCCCGTCAATGACTGCGATAATAGCGCGCCGATCATTAATGTCGTACTTTTTATAAAGACGATGAATTTCAATCATAAAATCTATGAGCCCCAAGTTTTATCCTTAGGGCTCATTATAACTGCATACTACTGCGGATTATATGTAAAACTGACGCTTCCTCCCCATGCATTATAGATGTGTTGGCTGTAATACTCTCTATGTAGTCCATCCTGAAGATCCACATCAATCCGATTATACACATTTGATCCGCCTGGTACATTATAAAAACTTACCAAGTGCGGGCCTCCCAAATTACTGTCAGTCTGTTTATGTCCATAATATCCGTTATTTCCATATAAAGTGACCCATGCAAGAGCTCCTACTGAATATCCTGGCCATACAGATGTATTCACCGTATAAGTCGTACTCCATGGCCACGCATATGCAACTGAAGCAGATGCAAAAAACAACCCAATTATCAGTAGCGAAAGGCTTAAAATAATTTTTTTCACAATACCACCTCCTTTCAAAATTTTTTTGATATTGATTGTTTTTAATTATACCAACATCAAATCAAAGCGTCAAATTGCGATTCGATAAATGATTTATAATTGCTAAAAATTATGGTATGATATGAATTAGTTTTACGCTTATAGCTTTGATGTTATGCCGAATTTCGTCCACCTCCATACTCATAGCCACTATTCTCTTTTGGACGGCCTGTCAAAAATTGACGATTTGGTCAATCGGGCTAAAGAGCTCGGGATGCCGGCTCTGGCGCTAACCGACCACGGAGTATTGTACGGCGCCATTGAATTTTACAAAAAATGCCTTGCTGCCGGGATCAAACCGATTGTCGGGATGGAAGCGTATTTGGCGCGCAATAAAAGAACGGACAAGCGCCCCAATATTGACGACCGGCCGTACCACCTTACTCTGTTGGCGAAAAATTACACCGGTTATCAAAATCTGGTTCATTTATCCACCATTGCCCAATTGGAAGGATATTATTACAAGCCGCGCATTGATTGGGAAGTCTTGGAAAAATACCACGAAGGACTGATCGCTTTGTCCGGATGCGCCAATGGCGAAATCGCGCGCGCTCTTTTGTCCGGCGAAATAGATCGAGCTCGCGAGCGAATCGCCCATTACCGGGAGACTTTCGGACAAGGTAATTTTTATCTGGAAATTCAAGACCGAAATTTCGCAGACCAGAAAAAAATCAACGAATTGATGAAACAAATGTCGCGCGAAACCGGAGCGCCGATCGTGGCGACCAATGATGTTCATTACACTTGCCAAGAAGACGATAAAGCGCAGGATGTTTTGATTTGCCTTCAGACCAAATCAAAACAAGACGACAAAAAACGAATGTCTTATCTGGGCGAAAATTATTCCATTCGTTCCGCCGAAGAAATATCGGCGGCGTTTGCCGACATTCCGGAAGCGATCGCCAATACCCAAAAAATCGCGGATGACTGCGATCTGGAAATTCCTTTGGGAAAAGTAATTTTGCCGAAATTCCAAGCGCCGGACGGCCTAACTCCTGAAGATTATTTGAAAAAATTGGCCGAGCAAAATCTAACCAAAAGATACGGCGAAAAGATTTCCGAAGAGATTAGAAAACGGCTGGATTACGAATTGAGCGTTATTTTAAAAACGGGATTCGCGCCCTACTTTTTGATCGTGCAGGATTTTGTCAATTGGGCGAAAAGCCACGGCATCGTGGTCGGTCCGGGCCGCGGGAGCGCCGCCGGTTCCATTGTCTCTTATCTCGTCAATATCACGAATATTGATCCGATCAAATACGATTTGATGTTTGAAAGATTTTTAAATCCGGATCGCATATCAATGCCCGATATTGACTTGGATTTTACGGACACGCGGCGCGACGAAGTGATTGAATATGTCAAAGAAAAATACGGCGAAAATCGCGTCGCGCAAATCATCACTTTCGGAACAATGGCCGCCCGCGCCGCTATCCGCGACACCGGCCGAGTCTTGGGATTTTCTTATTCAATGTGCGATGAATTATCCAAAATGATCCCGACAGGCGAGACGCTGGACGGAGCGCTTGAGCAAGTCAAAGAATTTAAAGAAAAATACGACAATGATCTGGGTGCTAAAAAAATCATTGATATGGCCAAAAGGCTGGAGGGCGTGGCGCGCCACGCTTCCACTCACGCCTGCGGCGTAGTGATCACGGCCGAAGATATGGACACCTCCGTCCCCCGCCAATTCGCCAGCGCGGACGATCAGACCATCATCAGCCAATACGAAATGCACGCGATTGAAGATTTGGGGCTTTTGAAAATGGACTTTTTGGGGCTTAAAAATCTGACCATCATTGAAGAAGCGAAAAATATCATCAAGCACACGCGTAGCCGGGAAATTGACATTGACAATCTCCCGCTTGACGATAAAAAAACTTTTAAAATGCTGCGGCATGGAGATACTACGGGCGTATTCCAATTGGAGAGCGCCGGGATGCGGCGCTATTTGCACGAACTCAAACCCACGGAATTGGAAGATATAATCGCTATGGTTTCTTTGTACCGGCCGGGACCGATGGAGCTTATCCCCTCTTTTATCAAGCGAAAATACGGCAAGGAAAAAATCACTTACCTTCATCCGAGCCTGGAGCCGATTTTAAAAAATACTTACGGTATCGGCATATATCAAGAACAAATGATGCGCATCGCGAGGGATTTGGCCGGATTCACTTTGGCTGAAGCCGACATTTTGCGCAAAGCCATTGGGAAAAAAATCAAAAAATTGCTGGACGAGCAAAAGGAGAGATTGATTCAAGGAATGATAAAAAATAATATTCCGCCGCAAACCGCCAAGGAAATTTGGGAATTGTTTCCGCCGTTCGCACGCTACGGATTCAATCGTTCGCACGCGGCTTGCTATGCCATGATCGCTTACCAGACCGCGTATTTGAAGGCCAATTTTCCCGAGGAATTCATAGCCGCTCTGCTCACATCCGAGCAAGGCGATGTGGAGCGCGTGGGCATTATTGTGGCCGATTGCCGCAACGCCGATATTGAAGTTTTAGCACCCGATGTCAATGAAAGTTTTAAAAATTTTACGGTCGTTCCGTCGGCGGAAAGCGGCGCCCACGAGCGGATTCGCTTCGGACTTTTGGCTATTAAAAATGTGGGCGTAAATGTGATTGAAGCGATTATTGAAGAAAGAAAAAAAAGCGGACCATTCCAATCTTTGGCTGATTTTCTGGAAAGAGTCAATCATAAAGATCTTAATAAAAAATCTTTGGAAAGCTTGGCCAAGTGCGGCGCGCTGGACAAACTGGCGGAGAGAAATGCTGTTTTGGAAAACATAGAAACTCTTTTGCAATTTACGCGCCAATTTTCCGCTAATAATTCTAACGGCCAATCTTCCCTTTTCGCGTCCCAGCCCAAGGCGATCGCCGCCACCCTTAAATTAAAGCCGACAACGATGGCCGACAATCAAGAAAAGCTCCAATGGGAAAAAGAATTGCTGGGCCTCTATATCAGCGATCACCCTTTCCGCGCTTATGAAAATCTGGTGCGCTCCAAAAATATCCCGCCCTTGGCTGAAATATTGGGAATGAAACAAGGAGCGATTGCTATCGCGGCCGGCGTCATTACCGGCATCCAGCGCATCAATACCAAAGCGGGCGATCCGATGCTTTTTGTCAAAATTGAGGATACGAACAATAATCTTGAGATACTGGTTTTTCCGACCGTTTTGAAAACTACCAATCATATTTGGGCGGAAGGCAAGGCCGTAGCCGTATCGGGAAGAGTTTCAACCAAAGACAATGAAATAAAAATCCTGGCCAATAACGCGAAAGAAATACCAAAGCCAGCCTGAAATTATGCCGTCCATTGACAATGCCCGCATTTACTCGCACTACCGCTATATTCTCTGGATATTTATTTTGATATCGTTAATAATCACGATCATTCTTATATTTTACAGCTTGAGCTCCGCAAAAATCACCGTATTCATCCCGACGCAGTCAACTACCATTAGCAAAGAATTCACGGTCTCGGCCAAAGCGGAAAAAAATAACAGCTTCTCAATCAGAGGAGAAATTTTAGAACAAGAAATAAGCGACACTCTGGCAGTCCGACCGGCCAAGACAGAATCAAAATCGCAAAAACTCTCCGGCTCAATTACCATAGTAAACAATACGGCCAAAGATCAGCCTTTGGTCGCCGGCACTCGCCTGCTTTCGGAAAAAGACATACTCTTTCGCACGGAAAAAACAAT
>JBBUEG010000010.1:12262-13949 GCA_038056985.1 Patescibacteria group bacterium
CCGGCACTCGCCTGCTTTCGGAAAAAGACATACTCTTTCGCACGGAAAAAACAATTACAGTACCCGCTCGCAAATCAGTCCAAGTTGAAGCAAAAGCCGATGACGCGGCGGCTGAAGAAATAACTGCCCCGCAAAAATTCACCATTGTAGCGCTCTGGCCCGGACTTCAAGATAAAATCTATGGGACAATCAGCGAGCCGATCGCTCCCCAAACGGAAATCATCCGCATTACGGCTCAGGGCGATATTGATAAGGCAAAGCTTGATTTGGAAAAAAAATTGTACTCCGAGGGACTGGCGGCTTTGCGTGCGCAAAATATCGGCAATCTGCAAATCCCTGATAATCTGATTATCAAAGAAATGATTGATTTTTCCCACACCGGAATAGCCGATAAAGAGCAAGAAGAATTCACAGCCGAAGGAAAAATGCGCCTGACGGCCATTGCTGTTGATCCTGAAATAGTGAAATCGGCTCTCTTGACCGGACAAGAAAATATGGTATTATCAAAAGAGTCAATCGAGCGAATCGCCGATCCTATTTTGAAAATATCTTCGCTGGATCTGAAAAACAATTCTGCCCGAATTATCGCCAAAATCACCATTCCGGCCAATTCGCCGAAAACGGACCCTTTTATCGTAAAATCTCTGGCCGGAAAAACTCCGAATGAAATCGCCGAGTATTTCAAACGATCCGTGTACGCGAAAGATGTTGAAGTAATAATGAAGCCGGTCAATCTGCCCATATTATTATCTCCGGCGGAAAATATAAAAATAGACTATGCCCCAATCCAATTCTGACAAACTTGATTCAATGCGCCATTCGCTCGCCCATCTTTTGGCCTCGGCGATTTTGGAAATGTTTCCGGAAGCGAAGCTCGGAATCGGGCCCGTGATTGAAAACGGCTTTTATTATGATTTTGAATTGCCGCGGACTTTGATGCCGGAAGACTTGCCTTTGCTTGAGCAAAAAATGCGCCAAATAATCCGCGCCAATGTTCCTTTTGCGCGCGAGGAGTTGCCAGCCGAGGAAGCGCTTAAGCTTTTTTCTAAAATCAATCAGCCGTATAAAGAAGAATTAATCAATGATCTTCAAACGGAAAATACCAAGACCGTTTCATTATACAAGACCGGACCTTTCGTGGATTTGTGCCGCGGCCCGCATATTCAAACAACCAGAGAAATCCCTTTGGATTCTTTTAAGCTAACCAAAATCGCCGGCGCGTATTGGAAAGGCAGCGAAAAGAATAAAATGCTTCAGCGCGTGTATGGCATAGCATTCGCGCAAAAATCAGAATTGAAAGATTATCTCTATAAATTGGCCGAAGCAGAGAAAAGAGATCATAGAAAGATCGGCAAAGATCTGGATCTTTTCGTCACTTCCGAATTGGTGGGCTCAGGTCTCCCTCTCTTTACGCCCAAGGGCGCTCTTTTGCGGAATTTGCTTGACGAGTATGTTTGGGAATTGCGGAAAATTTGCGGCTTTCAAAAAGTCGCCATTCCGCACATTACGCGCAAGGAGCTTTATGAAAAAAGCGGGCATTGGCAAAAATTTTCTGACGAACTTTTCAAAATTAAATCGCGCGAAGGCCACGAATTCGCGCTCAAACCAATGAGCTGTCCGCATCATATTCAAATTTTTGACCGCAAGCTTTATAGCTTCCGCGATATGCCGGTACGCTATTGCGAAA
>JBBUEG010000011.1:0-12021 GCA_038056985.1 Patescibacteria group bacterium
TATAATGATTGGACGTATTGTAAGATCCGCCGTCAAAAACCAACCAATAATATTTGGAATCAACAAGTGAAGGATTGGTCGTAAAAGTAATATCAATCCAAGCGTATGAACTCCCCACTAAAGAGCCTTGCAAGGTGCCGGTCGCGACCACATCGCCCCCATCATCTGAAGGTACCCCATTGTTATCCTCAATCACCATAATAGCCGCGTCGGACGGTGTTCCGACTTTTTTAAGGCGCAAGCCGGCTTTAACCAAATTTTTGCTCGTATTCGGCTTGAAACGCTGGGCTACATCATCGCGTTTTTGCGAGCTTACCGTATAGCCGATATCATAATTTTGGCAAGTGGAAGACGATTCGGTAAAGCAAGCGTCGTGGATTTGATCCGGAGTCGCGTCAACTCCGGCCGCCACATAAGCGTCGCCCGTGATGTATGATCCGCTTTCGCCCGTGATGCTGCCATTGGAATAAACGCTCCCGGTAATGCCGCTGTTTTGTTTGAGCGTAAGTCCGCCTTCGCCGATCTGCACGCCGTAAGTAAATGAAACAAAAGTCGCGTCTATGGCGGCATTGGCGCGCAAATGCTTTGTAATAATCGGATTGGCCGCATTAGGAATGTAAGCGGTCGCGTCAATTTGCTTGGTGGTTGAATTAATGGAAGTGACCGAGGTGGTGAATTGACCGTCGCCAAAAACAGTATTGGTTTCGCCGGTGTAGCTTGAGCTGTCGTTTAAAGCCGCGATGGCTCTTTGAATTCCGGCATCCGCGACATTCGTTGATTTTTTTTCGTAGTTTGTTTTTTTAATGGTTGTGCTGGAATGGGTGACGGCAAAGCTCAAGGAAAATGCGATGATAAAAAGCACGGCCAGAAAAATCGTGGCAATGATGAGAAGCTGGCCTCGTTGCGAAGCCGTAGAGCCGTAAAGCTTTAAAGCCATAAATAATACTTTACAAATTTCTTAGACTAACTGTCGTTTGATTGGCGGATTCTTTCAATACTTCGCGTACTGTGGCGCCGGTTTTTAAAAAAATTGTCGCGACTGAAGCGGAAGTGTAATCCGATTTATTATACCTAAATAAGAGGTTTGTGACAAATCGCGCGATGATATGGGTGCCGTCAAAACGGGTGCTTCCGGCTTCCGCGTCAGTAATTTCTTGCAGCTCCGAAAGATCGCTCGGATTGCGGCGGTATACTACGGTGTCATACGATCCGGAAATGATTTGTCCTAAAGAATCAACTGTGGGTATTTTTAAAACAAGCACCGTGGATGAAGTGGTGTAGGTCGTGCCGGAAATTACGGCGCTTGAAAGAATTTGGCTGCTTTGCTGAATACTTGACGATATGCGGTAAATGCCGCGATCCGTGGAAGTAGTGAGGGCGGAAATTGTTTTTTGAGCTTCATTGAGCCGCAAAACTATTATCAAACAATACGATAAAATAACCACCAAAAGGGCGCTGATGGCCAGGCCTATCATTGTTTCAACCAGGGTGATGCCGCGATTGTTAATTTTTTTGCGAATAGGCATTAAGCTTGTTTTTAATATTTACTTTTTAATGTCGTGAGCGTCACATTGCGCGTGCCTTGGAATTCCGGCCATTCTATGCGGGCCGTGATTTGTTTGATATCCGGATCGCCTCCGTAATCGGCAATCGTCAGCTTGCCGACCGCGCCCGGAAAATCATAAAGACCAAAACGGCTCCAGCTGTCGGGAGGAAGCCCATTTGTATCCGAATCAAAATTCCAAGAAGTCGTGCCGGTAGTTGTAATGCTCGCATCGTCAAAATACGCGTGGGCGCCGCTTAGCCCGATCAGGCCGATTTCGCCGCCAAGAATTGTTCCGTTGTAAGTGTTTTTCAAAAGTCCGTCCACCCAGACTTGGATTGACGCGGAAGTGGTAATGACTTTTAGAGCGTACCAAGTGTTGGTGGAAAAAGCTTGCGACAGGGTATAGAGCGTAGTAGCCGTTCCCGAGGAAATTTGTTCCAATAAAAGATTGGTTGCTGAAAAGCGCAGGCGGTAATAATTGTTATGATCAATAACGCCAAAAGAGATTCCGGTACTCCAGCCGGCCGGGGAATCCGATACTGCTCTGACCGAAGCTTCGTAAGTCATCGCAAGAGTTTGAGAAAAAGGCGCAAGCGCTAAGCCTGATATTGAATTAGGTAAAGCGCTGCCGTTTTTCAATTCATAAACATTTGAGCCGCTTACAGCCGAAGCCGAGGATAAGACTTGCCACGATCCGTAATTGTAGGGCGCCCAGGCAAAATCCGCGTTCGTGCGATCAGTGAGGCTCGTGAAAGGCTGATCAATTGCTATTTCCAATTCTTCTTGAGCAAGGCTCGCCGCCCAAGAGCGGTATTTTGTGCCGCGGTCCATTGCGATCAAGACGGAAACCGCTCCGACGATCATTATCATAATTCCGGCTATGCCGATCGCCGCCGTCACTTCAATGAGGCTTGTGCCGGATTGGTTTTTTAGCATACGGATGATTCAGAATTAAATTAATGGAGAGGGAGAAAATAGATTGATTTATTCTAGATATGATTAACAAGGTCCAGCATTGGCATCATTACCGAAACGGCCACGGTACCGACGCCGCCGGCCAAAAAGACGATTAAGACGGGCTCAATGATGGAGGAAAGATTTTTGGAAATATTTTCCACGTCTTCTTCGTAAAATTGGGCGATGGTTAAAAGAATATTATCAAGCGTTCCGGTCTCTTCGCCCACTTTGATCATCTGATTGATGACCGGCGGGTAGAGCTTGGGATAGCGGACAAATGTCTCGGTGATTGACAGCCCTTTTTTGACTTGCGCCGCGGCTTCCAAAATAGTCTGCTGGTAATGATAATTTCCCACCACGCGCGCGGTTATTTCAAAAGATTGGACAATCGGTATGTCGGTCTTCAGCAGAGCGGAAATGGTGCGGGAAAATCTGGCCAGATTTATTTTTTGGACAATACTCCCGAATATCGGAAGTTTTAATAAAAAACCGTGCCAAATTCTTCGTCCGCTCACTGTTCTTTTTGTGAAATACCGGAAAATAATCAGCAAGACAGCCAAAAGTATCGCTACCCAGATTCCTTGATGAATTAAAAAGTCAGACAGCCACATAACAATGCGCGTAGGCAATGGCAATTGCGCTTTGAGCTCGACAAAAATAGAAGTGAGATTGGGAATTATGAATACCATCATCGCGACCATTACGGCGATCATCACCACAAAAATGACGGCCGGATACATCATGGCGCCCCGGATCTTTGACATAAGTTCATGGTCTTTTTTCATTTGAAGAAGCAATTCTCCCAGAATTTCTTCAAGCTTGCCCGAGGCTTCTCCGGCCGCCACCATATTGGTGTAAAGCTCGGGAAAGATTTTCGGGTAAAGCGTCAAGCCGCGCGAAAGAGGCTGTCCCGCTTCCACGCCGTTTCTAATTCGCATTAGGGCGCCTTGTAAAGTTTTATTGGTGGTTTGTTCGCCTAAGGTCTTGAGCGTTTGGGATAGGGAAACGCCGGCCTTCATCATCACTTGGAGATTTTGCGTGAAAAAAATCTTATCCATCAGGGAAACGCGATTGATCAAAGGAATTTTTTCCATGATTGATTTTTTTTCAATGATTTGGCCTTGCGCCGTAGATTTGGTCAGAAGCAGCCCCTGGTCGCGCAAAAAAATCGCCAAAGTTTTTTCATCGGCGAATTCTCCGCTGCCGGTTTTTATATTGCCCGTTTTATCCCGGGCGGTGTAGAGATATTGCATATTTACTCTTTCGTCACTCGGAGAACTTCCTCAATCGTCGTTATGCCGTTTTTGGCTTTGATCATCCCGTCTTGAAGCATTGTGATCATATTATTCTTTCTGGTAGTTTTATGCAGATCTTCAGTGGATGCGTGATTTAAAATCAAATCCTGCGTTTCCGGAGTAATTTCCAAAATTTCATAAACTCCGACCCGGCCTTTGTAGCCCTCCATATTGCACTTGTTGCACCCCTTGCCGCGATAAAAAAGCAGTTCCCCGAGCTTTACCTCTTTATCGGTAATTACGCCCTCTCTTTCCATTACTTCCAGAATTTCTTTAACATTCATTTGTTTTTGAATATCCTCAATCGCCGTGGTGGAAAGATTGTAGCTGGAGATGCAGTGCGGACAAATGATGCGCACGAGCCGCTGGGCGATCACCAAATTGACCGTGGACGCGACGAGAAAGGTGGGAATGCCCATTTCAATCAGGCGGGGGATGGCTGTCACCGCGTCATTGGTGTGCAGAGTGGAAAGCACCAAATGGCCGGTCATGGCCGCGTGCACGCCGATTTCGCCGGTTTCCGCGTCTCGGATTTCTCCCACCATAATCACATTCGGGTCTTGGCGAAGCAGGGCGCGAAGACCCGTGGCAAAAGTAAATCCGATCTTGGGATTGACTTGGCTTTGATTGATGCGCGGCATTCTATATTCAATCGGATCTTCCACCGTGGAGATATTCACCTTGGGCGTATTGAGAATACTCACCATCGTATAAAGCGTCGTGGTTTTTCCCGAGCCGGTGGGACCGGTAACCAAAATCATTCCGTGCGGACGGCGGATATTGCGCTTTACTATTTCCAAAGGCCCTTTTAAAAATCCCAATTGTTCCAGCGTCAGCACCTCGGCTGATTCGTTCAATACGCGCATCACGATTTTTTCTCCGTCAAAGACGGGCAAAGTGGAAACGCGGAAAGCGACTTTGTATTCGCCTTGAGCGATTTTAAATCGGCCGTCTTGGGGCACGCGGTGTTCGTCAATTTTCAAATTTGCCAAAATTTTGATGCGCGCCAATATGCCGGATTGCGCGTTTTTCGGCAAAGTCATCACATCCTTCAATACTCCGTCAACGCGGTAGCGTACGATCACGCTTTTCTCGGTTGGTTCAATGTGGATATCGGAAGCGCCCTCCAAAATGGCATATTCCAAAAGAGTGTCCACGATTCGGACAATGGGCAGATCTTGCGCCAATTCTTTCAGATCTTTTGGCGCGTTTTCATCCGATTCTTCTTTCTTCTCGTCGGTTATTTCTTTGAATTCGGCTTTTAATCCTTTGTGATATTGTTTGGCGCCGTCGCGCAGGCCGGTGGGTGTTGTGACATGGACTTTTAATTCCACTCCGGCCTTTTTTCTGATAAATCCAATCGTTTCTATATCTTCCGGATCAAGGGTGGCTATAGACAGCGATTCGTCATCTTTGTCAAAAGCGATGATGTGATGATTTTCAGCAATCGGCTCCGGTACTATTTCTAAAATATCTTTTCTGATCGCCTTGTTTTTCAAATCAATAAAAGGAACATTGTAAAATTTAGCAATGGCCTGAAAAAGCGGCTCTTCCTCAACCAACTTTTTTTCCAAAATAAAAGCGTCCAAGTGCTTATTCTGCTCTTGCGCGTCCTTTATCGCCTGTTCAATCGCGTCTTTCGGCAATATCTTGGTCTTGGTTAAAATTTTTATGAGTTGTTTGTCAGGTAACATCTGCCCTCCAAAGTAATTTTATGATGGCGTTATTATACCATAACAAGCAATAGGTACAAAATTTCAAATAAACCAGCTTGAAAATAAATACCTCTTGACCAAATTTGCCGGAGGGGTATACTAAAAAAAGGAAATAGAAAATATATTATTATCTTTTTATGAATCCTGAAATAAAACCGCAAAATTCATCCAGTAATCATAAGGGGCTTGAAATGTATTTTTCGCCGGAAATCGCTGAGAAATTCGCCGAACATGAGCAGAATGAAAAAAATTTTAAAGTCGCTCGGATCGTCGACGCCATACTGATTCAAGAGGCCGCCGATTTTAAAGCCCAGATTTATTCTGCGGAGTTGGGTGGCGGCGCGCATCCTGATAGATATGACGGATTTTTCAGCAAATTGTTAAGCGAGCATGGACGCATGGACTGGGTTGATATTTCGCCCCTTATGCTTGAATTGGCAAAAAAATACATTTCGAACGAAAAATATCAAAATCGAAAAGACGCCATCACTTTCATTAAAAGCGATATTTTAGATTATCTGCGCGGTCTTGAGAATGAAAAACTTGACATCGCTATCATGAAATATACTATTGATTATATGAATAATTTAGACGCATTATTTGAACTGCTCTCGGCAAAATTGGCGCAAGGCGGAAAGCTCATCGCCACAATTGGAATTACGAGTCCGGAATTAAAGAGTTATTCAACCAATGCCCGTTTTTTGTATAATGGCGAACAATTCCCCGATAACGAAACCCGCACGCTAAAGGATGGTGATAATTTTACGGTCAAGTTTTTCAAAGTATTAGGCGATCCGGGCGGCGGCTATATTGAAGGCGCTGAAACTCTAAAATATTTTCATTCAACCGAGAAAATAAAACAACTTGCCGGATCTTTCGATTTTGATTTTTTCCTCGGAGATTGGAAGGATTTTGTTGCGCAAGAGAATCAAAAGAATGAAACGATGGACCAAGATGTATTGGTGCTGATTAAAAATAAAAGGATACGCGATCACGGGCTGAAATAACTGGTAGGGCATGCTTATGCTCATTGTTGAGTATAAGCTCGCTCAATATTTAGCATGCTCCGGATTAAGGAAATTATCTGCGAAAATCGTACACCCACATTGAATAGCCGATGCGGTCAAAGGAAGCGCAATTTAATGCGTTAAAATCATGAGTAGTCATTGACAACGTCATTTTTACTCGTTATACTCAAAATTGAGTATAAACATACTCAAAATTGAGTATATGCTGAATTTTATTACTAAATCAAAAATCAAGCAAAAAATTCTTTTGTTGTTTCTTTATCATCCGAAAAAGGCCTATTATATCAGTGAAGTCGCAAAAATAGCTAAAACATCATCTGGTACGGCCCAGCGCGAACTGGAAAAGCTCGCAAATTCGGGATTTCTTAGGAAAGAAAAAAAAGCCAATTTGGCATATTTTATAATTAATAAAGAAAACCCGTTACTTGATGATGTAAAAAGCATTGTGGCAAAAACAATCGGGTTGGAGCAGTTGCTGAAGGACGAATTGACAAAGCTTAAGCAAATTAAATTCGCTTTTTTATTCGGTTCTTATGTTAAAGGAGATTTTAAGCCGGATTCTGATATAGATTTGTACGCAATAGGCGATATTGATGAAAATGAATTTTATAAGACAATAAAAACGGTGGAAGCAAAAATTACGCGGGAGATTAATTATCACTTGTCAAATTTGGAAGAGTTTAGGAAAAACTTGAAAAAATCTTTTTTTCACCAAGAAATTTTGAAAAATTATCAATTATTAATCGGCGATGAAAATGAATTTAGAAAATTTATTAAACAAACTTCTCAAGGAAGGAAAAATTAAAGAGCAGTCAACCGATATTTCCTATCTGAACGCGTCTCTTAATGCCGTTCATCAGAATTTTTCAGCCGCGAAATATAATTTGCAAGGAGATTATTTGGACACGGCTTTTAAATCCGCTTATGACGGCGTGCTTCAAATTTCTCGCGTAGTCCTTTTGCTTAATGGTTTTCGGCCCGATGACGGCGGACAGCATAAAACCACTTTTATGGTCGCCGGCGCTATTTTAGGACCTGAATTTGCGGAATTGATTGAAAAAATTGATCGTTGCAGAATTAAGAGAAATACTATTATTTATCAACCTCTAGAAGGTATTTCCAAAAGCGAGGCGGAAGGAATATTAGAATCAGCTCAAGATTATTGGGTAAAAGTTAAGAAATATCTAAAGGACAAAAACAGGCAACTGGAATTGTTTGATTTTTAATTGCGAATTGCGAGCGTCTATGGTTATTTTCGAAAATTATACACCCGCATTGAATAGCCGATGGCGCGATTAGATCTAGTTCATTTGACATCAATACCGCCATTATGATAGGGTAGAATTAATATTATGATTTCTCAAAAAAGATTGCTTTTAGCCGTTTTAATGATTATTATCGCCGTCAGTCTCGCCGGTTGGGGCGTTTGGCTATGGAACATTAAAACGCAACCAAACGGCAATGCCAATAATATCAATATGGCAAATGCCAATATTTCCAATGTAAATACGGTGTCTAATGTTAATAATCAGCCCATTGACACTTCCGACTGGCAGACCTATCGGAATGAGGAAATGGGGTTTGAGGTGAAGTATCCGGAGGGGTGGAGAGTGGAGGAAGGGGGTATAGGCAATAATATCATCAATTTTTTTCCGCCCAATAAATCTAGCGGTTATGAATATTCCGGCGATATCCATATAGTGATACTAGAAAATTCAAAAAATCTTTCTTTAGAGAAATACTACGGGGAAGGCGAGATGATCCGAGCAAACCTTTTTGTCGCCACGAGAGAAAATTATCCTATAAATATCAGTGGAATACCTGCCCGTCGTTTTAATGGGTTTCCAACAATGGTCCAGGGCGATGAAAGTAATACTGTTTCAATTCCCTTGAACGATAAGATTATAGAAGTAGTTGATAATTATGGGTGGCATAATACTGATGGAATCTTCAATGCTTTGGTGTTGTCATTTAGATTAAAATAATCAAACATCAAAAATAAGGAGTTAGTCAACTTCATTGCGTATCTTTGTAGATATAAATGCGCAATGAATGCGATTCGTTCTTTTTAAGGGAGATTTTGTTCCTTGTAATAATAACCAACAAAACGAAAGGAGAATATCATGAAAAAGATGGTGCTTGTGGTGGGATTAATTACGACGGTCTTGATTGTAAGCGCAATTACATCGTTTGGCGGGACGCTTAATGTTCAGCTTCCGATTAAAGATTATAACGAAAACGATGGTTGTCTTGAATGGGGAGATTATAACTCAAATTTCAAAAGGGATGGTGTAGTTGGTCGACATGTCGGTGATGATGTTTGCAGATCAGTTGGGACGAACGTTTTAGCCATTGCTGATGGTATTGTAAAATTTTCCGCCGCGAGAGGCACATGTGAAAGTAATTGGGTGTACCTAATTGTAACAGAACATACTTAATCAGATGGTTCTATTATCAGCGCGATTTATGGCCATGTTCAACCAACAATTCTCAAAGACATCGCCGTAAGGAAGGGGCAGCCCATAGGCATTATAGCGCCTTATCCTTGCAGTTCGCCTCATCTTCATTTCGGAATTTATAATGGCGCATTTACATATCAGAAAGGTGACGGCTATCCGGTTGAAGCCGCTGGTTATATGTACGGTAATGATTGGCCGGGAAAATATATTAATCCATCCCAATGGATCAAAGAAAAAGCCGTTGAATACCGCCAATCCACCCCCCACGCCGGCAAAGTGATCACCGATGTCCTCGGCAATCCGGAAGGCAGCATTGGTTGGTATTATCCTCCAGCCAATCCCATCACCAACGAAATTGATACTTCCGGCGACGACAAAGGAATGTCTTTGAATGTTTATGTCCAAAATTATCCGGGCAAATCTTGCACAATCAACGGAACCAGTCAATTTTGCGACGGAGCGATCGTTTACGACGCTCTCGGCGGAGCCCGATCCGCTTACCTTGTCTGGTATCAGCAATATGGCGGATACTCCGGTAATGGCGGCTGGTACAAGCCGGGCGGCCCGCATTCAACCGAACTAAGAAATCCCATCACCAATTCTTATTGGAGCCCCAAAGATAATTGCTGGCGCCAAGATTTCCAAATGGGCTGGCTCTGTTATGAAAATCGCCGTTCCTACGATTCGGGCGATGTCGCCCCGGGCATCTACGATCCCTGGGGCAGAATCTTTTCCGATGTCAGGCGGTGGGACGCCGCGACCTCATACGCTTTTGCCGAAGCCTACGAACGAAACGGATCAGCAGTGAATTTAGGATCAGTCTACGACGATGGCGGAACGGTTTTTGTCCATAATTGGACGATTAATTCATTTACAATTTTAATTCAAAATTTCAACGGCGGAAGCTTCGGCCCGTCCGCGATTATTTACAATCCTAAAGACGGCAGTGCCTACAATGTCCGCACCGGCTTTTGGGAATATTACAAAAACAATAGCGGACCCTCTCTTTTAGGTCCGCCCAAAGAAGATGAGCATGGAAATAGCGCAATACAGCCTTGCGCGTATATTTCCTGCCAAAAATTTGAAAAAGGCGAGCTGTATTGGAATGGCAATTCAGTAGTTGCTTACATACCCGATCCCAATGCTTCCGGCGGATATGGCACTATTGGAGTACCCTCTCCGGATCCGATTGCTCCGTCGCCGCCTACGGGATTGAGGGTTCAATGAAACATTTTAATGATCAATTAGCCCCACTTCTGTTTAGGTGGGGCGATTTTTTTATTTCCTAAAATCATACACCCGCATTGAATGGCCGATGCGGTCGGTGGGCGTGTAATTCAAAAGCCAGGAGAATTCTTGGGTGTTGAATAAAAATAGGGGAGTGAGGTTGATTATTACCACGCCATTGGGCGGGCCGTTTTTCAAAACCTCTTTGGTGTTGGGAACGGCGTAGCCTTTTACGCCGTAATAATCCCAATCGGTTTTGCCAAAATACCGCAAATAGACCGAATCAAGATTATTGTCTTTCATATATTTTTTAAGGCGCAGAAAATCCTGCCCCCAGTCAATATTGGAGTCAAGCAAATACTGGTGGCCGTTTTTTGGCCCGCCAATCAGTTCATTGAAATACGATAAGTGATACGGATAAATCATCGCCGTTTCAGCCAAAAACCAAATAATCAGAATAACAAAGACTATTTTAAAAAAAACACTCTGTTTTCGCGATGAATTTATTAGTATAGATTTTTGGAAAAATGGCGAATGTTCCGGTGTTTTTTTAATAATCAAGGCAATGGCGCCGGCAATCATCACGGCGTAAAACGGGTAAATGGGCATCAAGTGTCTTATGCCGATATTTATGTGCGATTTTAGGCTGATGAGCCAGTAGATGATAGGAGGAATTAAAAGAACATAGCCGATAAAAGAAAAGCTATGTTTTCTCATCCGAAACACAGCGAAAACGCAAAAAGAAAATGCAAGCAGAATCAAAAGCGGAAGCGGACTCTTGATCAAATAAGCGATTATAAAATATTGCCACATTCCAGTTTCATAAATATGTCCGGATAGATAAGTGTAGTGTCCTCGGTAATCGTGCGCCAGAAATTCAAAAAATCCGCGGAAATAGCGATAGGCCGGCACGGGTACTTCTTCCGCCAGCCAGCGGAAAATTGTACCCGGTTGGTCTTGCGGATCAAAGTTGCGGATAATCCAGCGTGCCAATTTGTAATCTCCTTTTTTATCCGCGTGATAGGTGTTTGGGTCAGCCGCCAAAATTTCGCGGCGCCGGTAAAGATCAAGTACTTTCGGATCGTTGATCGGTTTTTCAATATTGAATCCGTATATCGCCCAAAGAGCGATGAAAGCCGCGAGAATGAATAATGGAATTAGTTTTAAGTATTTTTCAAAATCATTTTTTTCATTGATTATTTTTATGGCAAATAATATTAAAAATACCGGTATGAGTGTTAGGGAAGAAAATTTGGCAGCCAAAGCCAAGGCGAAAATGCCGCCCGAGCCGATAGCGAGCAGAGCGGTCGGTTTTTTTAAAAATAAATAAAAAGCATAAGCGGCGAAAAAAATAAATATGGCTGAACCGGTGTCGGTAGTCACCAATCGCCCGTGCGCCAGAACATTCGGATCAAAAGCAAATAGAATGAAGGCGACAATTCCGGCCAAATCGCCAAACCACTTTCGAGCGATCAGGGCGATTCCCAGCGCTCCGAAAGTTGTCAGAAACACCATCATCAGGCGGCTCCAAAAAATCATTGTGTCGGCCGGGACGCGGTTTTTATGCAAGAATTCATAAGAGAGCCCCCATTGATCCAATTCAGCCGGAATTTTAGCCGCTTTTTTAACCTCTTCCGGTAAATCGGGATTTAGGATAAGAAGGGGGAGAGCTGACCAGGCTTTGAGCAATGGAGGGTGTTCCGGATTGAGCAAAATTTTTCCGGTTTTCAGGTATGAATAGCCGGCTAAAATATGCGGTCCTTCGTCAACTGTTTGCGAATCAGTCAGCAGACT
>JBBUEG010000012.1:0-11026 GCA_038056985.1 Patescibacteria group bacterium
TACTATCACTTTTTTATTAATAATCCTTAGTAAATATCTTTCCGGCAAAACTGGGGGACCAGGATTCGAACCTAGATACTCGCCTTCAAAGGGCGATGTCCTACCGTTAGACGATCCCCCAACGCTATGCCGAAACTGTTAATCGTTAACTATTACCTTTTAACACATTTTCCCAACCAAGTCAATTTTTACGGAACAAATTTTGCCAAAAGCGCGCGCATTTCATTGAACCGAATAGTACTGGTGGGCGCGCCGAGAATTACGGCCGTATAGATTTTTCCGTCATTTTTGCTCCTGACTTTCATCATCAGGCAATGCAATGATTCGTACAAAAATCCGGTTTTTGAACTAAGAATTTCGTAAGACGGATGGGATTCTTTCAATAAAATATTAGTGCTTTTGACATCGTGATGCGCCAGCTTGTCAACCGATAAAATCTCGTCAAACGAATAGACCGATTTGGTCGTCCCTTCAATGATTTCTTTTTGGCTTAAATTTTTCAAAGAAAAAAGGGCGATTTCTTTGGCCGTAGAAACATTGCGTATATCAAGACCAGTGGGCTCGTAAAATTCGGTCTTAGTCAGACCGGCCGATTTCGCTTCATCATTCATTCGCTTGGCGAATTCTTCTTTGCTCAAACCGGTGGAACGGGCCAGTGCTTTGGCGCCGTTATTGGTGGATCCGGTAAGCGTTGAATAAAATAGATCTTTGACAGTCATTACATCGCCGGCCGGTGAAAAAAGCCGCGCGCCTTCGGCATCGTCTTCCAGCAAAAGCTTAATTTGTTTTTTCCAATCAGTATTTGTTTTCAGGAAAGCTTCAGCCGTAAATAATTTGGAGATACTGGCCACCGGATAAACCTTATCGCTATTTTTTTCAAACAGTGTACTCCCGCCTTCGTCCATCACGATCGCGGCACGCGATTTGAGCGCGCCTAAATCCGTTTGAACAGCGGTTTTCGTCGCCGGCTTTTCCTCTCCCCCTCCGGCGGCCGCCGCCGTCTTGGCTTTGGCCGGAATTACTTCAATGCGCACCGGAACAACGCCTTCCGATACCGAAGCAATTTTTGAAAAAGAATATTTGACAATATCAGCGGCTCGCCGTCTTTTTTCATTTGTTTTTTTATCCCAATAAGAAACGACTTTCACTTGCGTTGATTTGCCGTTGGCCAAATTGGTGACTTTGAGCTTCGTCCCCTGCGGATACAAATGTGTGGCAATTCCATCAGCGTATTTCTGCCGATTTTTTGCCAGCTGATAATTATACCAAGAGCCGAATCCTTCAATGGTCGTCGGATGCTCAAATACCGCTATTTGCGCAAACCCGAAAGGAACCAAAATCGTCGCCTCGCGCGTTTTCAAATCTTCTTTTGATCCTTTGAGGGCTTTCCATTCATTTTTGCTTCTATCCCAAAGAAAAAACATTTTTTTTCGGTAAATATCCCCCTTGGAAATTTTCATTTTCAAAGCGAATTTTTTGGCAAAGACCGGATTACCGGCTGACACTTCGCCTTCCGGCAAGACCGGCTTTATGTTAAATTCATAAGCATCGCTCACGCGCAAATATTCTCCCTGTTTGTCCGGCAATTCATTGGCGGAAAATTTCTTTATTTCCGCCCTTAATGGAAGCTCGGCCGCCTCGGGCTGGATCCCGACCGCAAAAATCTTGTCGTCGGTTTCCACGGTATATCCCGCCCGCACCGCCTCCAAATTCAAATCCGCCTCTTTGACAAGCTCTTTGGAATCAACTTTCAATGGGACAAGGCAAAGAAAAAAGATGGATATAGCGCCCGATATAATGATTTTTTTAGTAATATTTTCCATAATTTTTAACTTTTCATTTTGAACTTTGAACTTATCTATTCTACCACTTCCGATGCTTTTTTCAACCCCACTCCCATATCGGCCAATTCGGGGAGCATTGACTTGATAACGGCGATGGTCTTGGGACGGATATGGCCGATGCCGATTGGCGTGACCACTCTTTTTTCAAGCGCCATATTGGCCAATTCCAAAATCTTTTCGCGAATGTAGGCCTCGTCGTCTTGGCCGTCAATGAAAACCGATCGTTTGGCGGTTTTTACATTTTCTTCTTGCGCCGCCGCAAAAGCTTTTGATGTGGAAATAGTCATACTGTCCACGAAAAACAGATTTTTATTTTTCAATTCTTTCATAACCGCGCGCATCAATTCCGCGTCCGGACTCGCTTTTGACCCCATATGATTATTCATACCGACCGCTTGCGGAATTTGCTCAATATGCTTGCGGACAATTTGAGCGGCTTGCGCGTCAGTCATATTTGCCAGAATCGCACCGTCCCCGGCCGAAAGCGCCGGATTGACCGGCTCCATAGGCTGGTGGATCATCACTTCAAATCCTTTTTCTTTGGCCGCCTTGGCCGCGTCAGCGCTTTTTGGCCGCTCCGGAATGACCGATAAAGTCAATGGCGCTTTGACGGCGAGCAAACTTTTTAGCGGCTCCGATTCCGGACCCTGATTTCCCAGATCGTCAATAATCAAAGAAATATACGCCTTGATCTGCTTTGGCTTATTGGTATTCGTATTGCCGTTTTTATTAGTATTACTTAAAGAACGATTGGTGTTTGATTTAGCCGCGTTTGCGTTAACTTCTTCGGTTTCTTCAACTCCCTCAACCGCTATTTTATCGGAATTATTCTGATTACTATTTTGCTTTGTATTATTTCTGGTAATATAAAAAATCGTACCGGCAAAAAGAATAAACAAAATTATGGTTGACCAAATCCAAAACCGGCCTTTTTCTCGGCCGGAACTTTTTTTCGTTTTTTTATAACCGGATGAATAGTAGCGGGGCACAATGGAAGTTAAAAGTTAAAAATTAAAAGTGAAAAGTTAATTTTTATTTTATAATCGTTCCTCTGAATTTTTCTCCTCTGATGCATTTTTTTACATTTATTAAATCTTTTCCGTTAAGGACGGATACTTCTGCCTCTATTTTTTCCGCCCATTTGGCCGCCACCGGATCAAAAGGCACATTGGCGCCCGGATCCCACCTGTTTCCGACCAATTTGCGAAATTCTTTCCAGTTCATCGCGGTGTATTTTTTCGCATTGATATTTTTTTTCGGATCACTGTCGTACACATAATCAATATTGGAAAGATTAATTATTTTCTTGCTTTCATAATTGTCCGCGAGCCTTACCGCCACATAATCCGTAGACCAGCCCGGCCGCCAGCCGGCCGCTACCACGATCGGCTCGGTAATGCGTAAATGATCAGCCGGATGAGTGATGATCTCGGGATGCGCGGATTTCCTAAAAACAGTCCGCAAAAGATGGGCATTGAGCCGGGTGGAATGCACGCCCAGCCAATCCAAATCATCGCGCGTGACACCGACTACCTGCCTGGCGGCTTTTTGGTAATTTCGCGCCGTCCGGCCGCCGCCGCAAATCAATAAAAATTTCGCCCCGTGCCTGATTTCCCCCGTTATTAAATTATAAAATTTATTGAGATAACCGACATCAATTTGATCCGGTACAATCAATGATCCGCCCAAAGATATTACAATGCGCTGGCTGGATTTTTTCATAAACAGACTATTGATTGATTATTGACTTCATTACTTCGTATACTTTTTCCACGGTTTGCTCCAATTTGTTTTCCTCGTTTACCACCACTGCGTCCCATTCCGAAATATCGGCCAATTCGTGTTTGGCCGTTTCAATCCGCCGCGCCATATCAATCAGCGGATCTTTGCCTCGGCCGTAAACCCACCGCGCCAGAGTCTCCTGATCTTGAGGCGCTATAAAAATTACGAAAATTCCGTCAATATTCTTTTTCAAAGCCCGCGCGCCCTGAATATCTATTTTAAAAAGCGCGGGCATTTCCAGAGCTTTCACGCGCTCTATTTCCGTAAATTCCGATCCATACAGATTTCCGTAAACATTGGCCCATTCCAGAAAATCGTTTTTCTTTATCTTGCTTTCAAATTCCTCGCGCGAAATGAATTTATACGGATTACCCTGCGCTTCTCCGTCGCGCATTTCCCTGGTGGTGGTGGTAATCACCGAGACCAATTGCGGCATTTTCTTTTTCAAGCTTGTAATCACGGAGTCTTTACCCACTCCGGAAGGGCCGGTAATGACGAAAAAATTTGTCTTCATATTACTTAAAGTTGCTAATCAAAAAATAAATATTAATAAATTACTTTAAATACTTCGCTTTGTTTTCATTATGCTCGTCCAATGTTTTTGAGAAAACTGTTTCGCCGGTGGGCTTTGAGAGAAAGTATAAATACTCGGATTGTTCCGGATTGAGTACGGCTTTGATTGAAGAAATGCTCGGATTGCCGATGGGCGAGGGCGGCAAGCCCCTATTCTTATAAGTATTATACGGCGAATCAACCTGCAAGTCATCATAGGTCGGCCTTAGCCGATATTTGCCCGTAACATAATTTACCGTAGCATCCGATTGCAAGGCCATTCCGATTTGTATTCTTTTTAAAAAAAGTCCGGCAATAATCGGCCGTTCGCTTGTCTTCGGCACCTCGCGCTCAACAATTGAGGCCAGAGTCAAAACATCATGAAAATCTTTTCCGGAAGATTGAACTTCCGCTAAAATGTCTTTTGTCTTATTTTCAAAATTATCAAGCATTTTTTTAATCAAATCTTCGGGCTTACTGTCTTTAAAAACATAATAAGTATCCGGATAAAGATAGCCTTCCAAATCGGTGTCTTTTTGCTTTAGCGCCAAAAAATCATAAGTTGATCCGGGAATAATTTCCCGAGAATCCACAATACTTGCCTTGGCCAAAAAATCATCCATTGTCCCCATTTTTTTCTCTTCCCATATTTTGGCGATTTCTTTATTGCTCAATCCCTCCGGAATCGTGATTTTAATCTGCTCTCTTTTCGCGGCCGTAGTCAAAATCTTTACCAAATCGGCAATACTCGCTTTTTCCGGCAATTTATAATTTCCGACCACAAAATCTTTTTCGCTGCCCCGCAGCCAAACTTCGGTCTCAAACAAAAAACGATCCTTGATTAATCCTTTGTCGCGCAGATTTTTCCCGATTATCTTTCCACTCTCGCCCTTCGTCACTGAAAATTCCTGATCCGGCGCGGAGTTTGCGTTTTTGCCATAAACGCCGAAATAAAAATAACCAACACCGCCGACAGCGGCGACGATGACAATGACTATAGTAATTAATATTGCCTTATAGAGCATAAGCATTTTGAATCGTGAAGCATGAATCCCGAATCACTGTGTTTCATGATTTAAGATTCATGACTCATAATCACAGATATTCCTCCATCCCCTTCGCTTCCAATTGTTCCACGATTTTTTTCACCCCTTGCGCGTGATCTTTGGAACAAATGAGAATTGAATCTTCGGTCGCCACCACGATCAGATTTTCCACGCCGGCGGTGGCTATGAGCTTATCCGTAAAATTGTAAATCAGACTGCCTTTTGTTTCCACGCCGATATGCGAACCCTTTACCAAATTATCAATCTCGCTTTCCGAAAGCACATCTTTGACGGTGCGCCAATGGCCGATATCGGCCCAACCAAAATCCGCCGGAATCACCAGCATATTTTCCGCTTTTTCAATAATACCGTAGTCAATGGAAATCTGTTTCATTTTTTCAAATTCTTCTTTAATTATTTTTTCTTCATCCGGAGTTCCCAAAGATTTTTCAATTAACATAAATTGTTCGTACATTTCCGGCAAATATTTTTTATAAAGCGACAAAAAATATTCGGCGCTGAAAACAAAAAGCGCCGGATTCCACAAATATTCCCAAGCGGATAAATATTTTTTGGCTGTTTCCAGGTCGGGCTTTTCCACGAATTTTTCAACATAGAAAATTTTATCCCCATTCAATTCTTTAAACATTTTTCCCATTTTGATATACCCGTAGCCGGTCTCCGGATAAGTCGGATTGATCCCCACCAGGACAATGTGATCTTGGTGTTTTTTCACGGTCTGATTAGCCAATTCCAAAATCCTCAAATATTCGGCTTCATTTTTTACATAAGCGTCCGAATTTACCGTGACAATCACCGCTTCCGGATCTTTTTTATATATCCGCAATACGGCGAGCCCGATAGCCGCGGCCGTATCGCGCCGCGAAGGCTCAAGAGAAAACTGCTCGGCGGAAATATTCGGCAGCTGCTGTTTAATCAAGTCGTAATGCTGTTTTCCCGCGGCAATGTGAATATTATCGGAAGAAAAGCTCTTTTCAATCCGATGGTAAGTCTTTTGAAGCAAGGTCTCGTTGTCCGTAAAAGGCTGGACTTGTTTGGGCGTTTTTTTCCTGGACACGGGCCAGAGCCTAGTCCCTCCTCCGCCAGCTAAGATTAGAGCATGAAACATAAATTTACTGGATCTAATCGTTAAATAAAATACAACCTTAAGCTTTTGTTAATATTACGCTCTTTTTATGATTTTTACAACCCTCCCCCGCTCCGTGTCCGCACAAATCCTAACCCCTTTTCCTAGATGATCATTATGATTATTTTAGTTAATCGGATTATTCACAAAAATCTGCTCGTTTTTATTCTTGTATTCTTTGGAAGCTATAACCGTATCATAAAGACCGATTTGCTCGCCTTCGTGCTTATTTATTCCCGCATACTCCAAACTTGCATCCTCATATCTCTTAAACTTATACACTGCGTCATTCATCAAGGCGCTGTTAAATACTCCAAGACCAACAAGCATCTCAAAATCTTTTTGAGTTAATCCAGTCACCTTTTTAAACAAGCCGGGCTCAAGTTTAGTAATAACATCTTTTAGAGTTCTCTCTCTGTAGTCTGTCAAATACATAAACACCGGAATACGGGTAGCAAATTTAACAAGTTTTTCTTGCACCTGTTTGCGTAAACTTTTATACTCTTTCTCTTCTTCCGTAAGCTCTTTCTTCTCCTTTTTTGTCAGCTCCTTGTCGTTTGCTTCTTTTTTAATTTTTTCAACCGCTTCGGATTTATTAATGATCGTTTCTATGTCTTGATTCAAACTTCTGAACCCCTCAATACTCATAAGAGCATCCATAGCCGCCTGATTATTCATCAATCGTTGTAGCGTATTATTATCAACATTTACCAATAAAGCGCTTTCCCAACGACGAGCTAAAAGTGTTGCGGTTGTTCCGCTCATAGCCATATCTAAAATTCCGGCTGCATCAATTTGTTTCATCGCACTTCCGTCATATGCTAGCACCGGCAAAAAACTAATAAATTCAGCAACTTTGGTTTCTGGATTGGATTCATTCACATTCAACCGACAGCTATACTCTGCAATTTGTCTTAAGGCTCGATTTGGCGCAAAGTCAAAAACATAGCATTCATTTTTAACAACTTCTTCTTTGTTTGGCGATTTGTTATCCGGATTTTTAATCGTCCACGGAGATTGAACGCGAAAAGCGGCCTGAAAATATGTTTCCGGCGTTGAACAACTGCGAAGCATAAAAATACCGGTCCACGGCCTAACTGTCACGCCAGTCAAGAGCTTTCCGCAAGTCAAAGTTATTGTTTTGGATTCTAACGGATCATCCATTGCTTCCAAGACCGGAGGCAACGCTTTCATTCCTATACCAGCACTGTTGCCAGCCGCTACCACCGCTTTATAATCTTTGTAAAAAATATTTTGCTTCTTTTTTAATAAATTACGCATTGCAAAACACGATGCAACTGACGGCAAAAACCAAAGCGTATGATTGAGCAAATTCAAAAGCTCAGCATGAGAATACGGCATTGGCGGCTTTTTTGCGCCGAGCTTTAAATTATCAATTGCTGTTTCCAAAAAAGCTCCGCGAATTAAATCAAGCCATTTTTGGACTTCATCTTCATATTTAAATTTCGCTTTCGCGTCTTTTCCTTCGGCAAAGAAAAATTCATTCAAATCAAATTCATTGAATTCACCTTGCTGGGCAATATCAATAATCGAATCCGGCAATTGGTAGGTCATCATTACCATTCGCGGCAAGGCAGCATAAGGATTAACGGCTTTTTCTTCTTTCCACGATTCTTTTGCTCGTTGTTCGTCTGAATATGTCCAGTTATAAATTTGCTCTTCAATAAATTCACCAGATGCAATTGCTCTAAAAGGGGTGCCGGAAAGATATAGATATGCTTGTGTTTTGATTGGCAATATTTTTTCGTCAAAATCTGCCAAGCCCTCGCCTTCGGCAAACTCCTTTTCTTTTTTATCTTCCGCTTCAAAAAGTTCTTTGGCGTTTTCTCGCCATGCCCCATAATGATATTCATCAAAAACTATACAATCCCATTTGGTTTTATGTACCCATTTGTTTTTTGTTTTTATCCCGCCTGTGCTTTTATTTTTCCCCAAATAATCTTGAAATGATCCAAAACAAACAAACGATTTTTTCTCGTTTATATCTTTATGCCAAAGAGTATTTTCCGAAGCAGAAACAAATTGCCAACCTTCAAAATCAATATGCTCTTTCAAATCATTATCCCACGCACTTTCAACCGCCGGCTTGAAAGTCATTACCAAAATTTTGTTCCAGCCCATTTTTTTGGCTAATTGATATGTGGCAAATGTCTTGCCAAATCTCATTTTTGCATTCCAAAGAAAGTGAGGAGGTTTATCCGGATTTTCTTTTTTGGAGCCTTGAAAATAATCTGATGTTTTTTCCACTGCCGCTATCTGCTCCGGACGCATTTTGAAATTCAGTCCTCGCGTTTCAGGGCTGAATTTTTTCTCTCTGATATCATCAATGGCAGATCTGACATCGTTCAAGCTACATTTAAACCACTCGCCATCTTTTCTTTTGATGCTTTTCTTTTTCAGATGATGGTGTACTTCATGATCGGTAAAAGTCGTGCCGTCGTTTCTAATGGCATCCTCAATAAGCACAATTCGGTATTGAATTTGCGCTGTTCCGAGCTGTTCTTTGACTCGCTCTTCAGCGCTTCGGACGGTATAGCCAACTTTTAACAAACCTTTGTGCGTATCCACGCCTACTAATTCATAGGCGTATATTGTTGGTTTTACATCCGGTTTTTGTGGAAAAAATTTTTGCGGCATAAATTATGATTTTATTTTCTTTAAATCATCTTCCAGCTCTTTTAAACTCTCCGCTCTTTCAAGCTCGCGCCGTTTATTTGAAAATTTTTCAAATTCTTTTTCAGATTTTACTTTGGCGAGGGTATGTGAAACTTTTCCGGCATGCGCAAGAAGTTCTCTTTTATTCATTTTTAAAATAATATCTAATTGTTGAATCCAATCATTCATCGACATAGGATTTTGTTGCTGTGCCATTGTTTCTGCAAAAGTAAGGTATTGGTCTACGAGTAATTTTAAAAGTTTTATCTCATCTTCATTTAGATAATTTTTTGCGATGCTGACATCTGTCTTTTTAATAACACTTTCATTTTTATCATACGACTGCATTCCCAATAATGGTTTTTCTGCGCTAACTCGATCATAAATAAGTTCTGCGGCCGTTTGTTGGCTAATTGCCCAAAGAAGCTTATTTTGCACAATTTTAAAAAATTTAATCGTTTTTTCATCTGCCGGGTCATAATCAACAGCAGTGGCATAAATATCCTTAATTTTTTGATAAAAAAACCTTTCAGAAAGCCGTATTGCGCGGATTCTATCTTGCAATTCCGCAAAATAGTTCATTGATTTTCCAGATTTAAACCGCTCATCATTTAGGGCAAATCCTTTTACGATATATTCTTTGAGTCTGCCGGTTGCCCAAATGCGAAATTGAGCGCCTTGCTGTGATTTTACGCGGTAGCCAACGGAAATAATAACATCAAGGTTGTAAAATTTTGTTGTGGTTGTTTGTATTTTCCCCTTTATTGCCCCATGTTCTGTGGTATGTCGGAAATTCCGACTTACCAATTTTTCATTCAATTCTCCTTCTTTAAAAATATTTTGAATATGTTCCGTGATGGTGGTTCTTCCTTTTCCAAAAAGAATTGCTATTTGAGCTTGATTTAGCCACACAGTTTCATCTTCAAATGTTGCATCGATTTTTATATTTCCGTCTTCGGATCGGTATATTATGATTTGAGAATTATTATCCATAAATATTTATTTAATTCATTGGGCGAATCATGGATTCAATAAACTCAATTTCTTCTCTGGTGAGTTTATATTTTTTATATAGTTTTTCATCAGTCCAGCTTTCAGAAAAATCTTGCATTGGAACAAATCTAAATTTGTCTTTAGATATGTCTATGCCGGAAATGCTCTGAACAAGTAGAAATCTAACAAATTTTGTTCCAAGATAAGTTTCTAAATTGTGTGCAGTTTCTATATCGCCATAATTACCGACAACAAGATAAGTATGTGTGCACACCTCTTTGGGTTTTAAAGTTTTTAGTAATGCAATAACTTTGAAGGGTGGAGTTTCTAGATTGCCCGATATTGGACGAGATATTAAAACCTTATACTTATTCACCAAATCCAAACCTGTTTTTACTTGATCCTCTGAAATATATTCAACACCACCCTTGCTTGAATGTAGTATTAACGAATTTTTTGATTTTCTATTCGACCCACGCACAGAAGTTGCAAGACCAAACGGACTAACAGATGAGACAATGTCTGAAAGTTTTTTCTCATTTTCTTTATTTACTTTGTTTACTATTTTTAGAGCCTGATTCCAACGGATAAATATCGGATGCTCATCCATTTTTCTTACTATTGTATCTTTAACTTTTCCGGAAATATTTGTGTACTCACATACCCCGGAATTATCTCTGTCCCAAAGGAAATAACAAACGCCACCACGCAATTCAACGCCCGGAAAACAATCACCTGCATTTGGATAATCCACAAGTGTTCGAATGTGTTTATCACCAAGCATTTCTGAACGAAAAGTATCTAGTCCCATACCACCTGCATACCAGCGTCCCGGAATAATCATAGCGAGATAACGCGGATTTAATTTTTTCGCTTGCTGAACAAACTTGTCGTAAAGTGGTGTTGCCTGCGCGGAAGTACCACCGGTATTTAATTGATAAGGCGGATTGCCTATAATTACATCGAATTTCATATTTTTAATTTTA
>JBBUEG010000013.1:0-1673 GCA_038056985.1 Patescibacteria group bacterium
AAATCTCGGAGGGTGTTTTTAAATTATTTTTATGGAGCGGGTAGGGAGAATCCTCCTCCTCCGTCGTTCGCACCTGCCTTCGGCAGAGGCTCACTCCTCCTCCGAAGTCCGGGTTTTCGAAAACATAAAGCAGTTTATGTTTTCTTAATACCCTTCGATTCTCTTCTGTTTTGTATTATATATTAGCGGGTAGGGAGAATCGAACTCCCAGCAACAGCTTGGAAAGCTGTGGTATTACCATTATACGATACCCGCCCAAACTTTTGTTTTTTGAGTGTTTGTTTTAAATTTTTAATATTTTAACATTGTTAATAGTTAAAAGTCAACTGTCACGGTTATATTTGCTTGGCTTTTTCCACGCGGACGATGCCGCCGGCTTCCAAAATAGCCGTGTCGCGGCGTGAAAGCTGGCCGGAGAGTAAAAATTTTGCCAGCGCATTGTCCACCCGGTCTTGGATGGTGCGGCGCAAAGGCCTGGCTCCGTAAAGCGGATCAAATCCGGCATCCGCCAATTCCCGGATCGCCCCGTCGCTTACGGCCAAATGAATGCCCTTGCTGTCCAATTGCTTGGCCACGCCGTTTAACAAAAGTTTGGTCACTTGATAAATCTCGTCTCTGGTCAGAGGCTTGAAAAGCACGATTTCGTCAAAGCGGTTTAAAAACTCCGGCCGGAAATATTGAAGCAAAATATCGGTCATCAGAGCCTGTTTGATTGTTTTCAAATCAACGCCTTGGGACAAGCCGTCTTGAATGGCTTTCGTGCCGGCATTGGAAGTGGCGATGATAATGGAATTAGTAAAATCAATGGTTCGCCCCGAGCTGTCGGTGAGCCGCCCGTCATCCATTACTTGAAGAAATATATTTAAAATGTCCGGATGAGCTTTTTCCAGTTCATCAAGCAGGACCAGAGAAAAAGGCTTAGCCCGCACCGCTTCGGTCAATTGTCCCTGGCCCGATCCGTATCCGGGCGGCGCTCCGATCAGGCGGTAAAGCGATGATTGATCTTGAAATTCGGACATATCCATCCGGATCATTTCGGCTTCATCGCCGAAATAAACCCGGGCCATGGCTTTGGCCGTTTCGGTTTTTCCCACGCCGGTCGGCCCCATAAACAAAAAATTGGCAATGGGGCGATTGGCATCGCGCAATTCGGTGCGGGCGCGGCGCAAAGCTTCGGATACGGCCTGCACGGCCTCATTTTGGCCGACAATGCGCGCGTGAATCTCTTCTTCAAGATGCAAGAGTTTTTCGGATTCGCTTTCCGTGATGCGAGTCAGAGGAATATTAGTCTTGGAAGAAATTATTCCGGCAATGTCTTCGCCCGTCACAATCGGATTGTTCGGATGGCGCGAAGCGATATAGGGTCCGGCTTCTTCAATTATCTCAATGGCCTTAAAGGGCAAATATGTTTCGTGCATATAGCGATCAGTGAGCTTCACGGCTTTTTCCAAAGCGTCGTAGGAAAATACTATTTTGTGCTTGTATTCAATGTACGGCACTTTTGATTCCAAGACTTGGATCGCGTCGTCCTGGTTCATCTCTCCGATCACCACTTTTTGCAGTACACGGCCCAAAGCGCTTTGTTCCACTGATTTGCGATAATCGGCCGGATTGGTCGTGGCGATTATTTGAAAAGCGCGTTTTTCCAGAAATTCGGACAAGACTTCGCTCGC
>JBBUEG010000014.1:0-2298 GCA_038056985.1 Patescibacteria group bacterium
AACGAGCCGGCTTTTATAAAAAATATTATCCAATCAATCGCTGATTTGCGCGGCGCGTCATTTGCGGATATTGAGACAGTCACGGATCAAAACGCGCGAAAAATTTTTGGATAAAAAAATCCCTCTGACTAGCCGTCAGAGGGATACAAGGGTGAAGATTTTTTAAAATCCGATCAGTTTGTTTTTTTGCAAAAACTCAAGATCATGCGCGGTGAATTCATTTTTTTTCCGACCGACTTTGAATATTTTTCCCGCAATGACCAGACGAGGATTATCTTCTTGAATGGCGGATAAATGAATTCGCAGGCCGGTGCCGTATTTTTTCAGCATTATCTGAAGACGATATCCGGAATCTTTGTCCAGCGCTTCCCAGACTAAAGTTTTTATTTTTGAGACAAATTCATCATCGCAAGCTTTCTTTTCCTCTGCAGGCGGCTCATGAGGCGGGAAAATTCTGTTTTTGCAAAAAAAATCAAAATCAAATCCGGTAAAGCCGTTTGAAATTACGGCGATTTTGGGCTGGCGATAGACAGGTTTGCGGTCCACGATATAGTACACGGGATCTTCTTCTTCAACCAGTGTTATGAAAACGCGAAAACCGAAACCGCGGCATTTCAGCTTGTAAATACTCCATTTTCCTTGAAGCTTTTCAAAAACCTCTTTATTTAAAAGTTTTTTAATGTCCGCTTCCAAATCTTCAAGCGTCAGTTCCTTATCCGGCATAAAGCACCTCCTATAGGTTTGAGTGAAATGAACTTTGCGCTTGGATTTTAACTTAAATAAATTATATTGTCAAACAAAAAATGTTGTGTTATGCTCAAGACATGGAGACTTCATCAGTCATTGTAATTGTTATAGTTGTGGTCGGATTTGGCGGCTTGTTTTGGTTTTTACAAAATCGACTTAGGCAAATTGAAGCCAATCGGGAAAATGATCAGACACTGGCCAATGTGGCCAAGCTTCTTGAGATGAATCAGAAAGCGCAGGAAATAATGCAAAATGAATTGCAGGCCAATCGGGGATCGCTGGATAAAAATCTGCAAGCGCAAAGCCAGGCGATCAATGACCGCCTGGACAAAGCGGCTAGTGTCATCGGAGAGGTGAATAAGCATTTGGGCCATATGCAAGAAATTGGCCGGCAAATGAAAGATTTTTCCGATTTTTTGCGCAGCCCCAAATTGCGCGGCAATATCGGGGAGCAAGTCCTAAAAGATCTCTTGGGAGAAGTTTTGCCGCACGGCTATTTTGAAATGCAATACAAATTCCGCGAAGGCGAAACCGTAGACGCGATTATTAAAACCAATAACGGCCTGGTGCCCATTGATTCAAAGTTTCCGATGGAAAGCTTTCAGCGGGCCGCGCGAGCGGAAACGGAAGATGAGAAGCAGTCCAATATGCGCGAATTTGTCAGATCCGTAAAAAAGCATATTGGCGATATCAGCCGGAAATATATTTTGCCGCAGGAAGGCACTGTGGATTTTGCCATAATGTATGTGCCGAGCGAAGGAGTCTACTATGAAATCGCGGCCAATCAGATTGAAGTGATTGATTTCGCGGCCAATCAGAAAGTTTATCTTGTGTCGCCCAATAATTTTTACTACTTTTTAAAAATAATAATGATCGGGCTGGAGGGAGCGAAATTGCAGGAAGAAGGCAAAAAAATTTGGGAGACATTGAAGGCCGTCCAGCACGATGCGGGCAAATTCGGCGAGCAATTGGGAGTGCTGTCCCGCCATGTCACCAATGCCAAAAATTCCATGGACGGAGTAAACAGCGAATTTATAAAATTGTCAGGAAAAATTGAAAACATCAAACTATTAAAAGGAGGATGAAAGACATTATTCTCAAAGATCTGAACAAAGAGCAAAAAGAGGCCGTAACGCACGAAAACGGCCCGCTTTTGATAATCGCCGGAGCGGGAACAGGTAAAACTACGGTGATAACAAGGCGGATCGCTTGGCTGATTTTGGAAAAGAAATTAAAACCGGACGAGATTTTGGCTCTTACCTTTACGGAAAAAGCGTCCGCTGAAATGGAAGAGCGGGTGGACAAGCTTTTGCCATACGGGTATGTTGATTTGTGGATTTCCACTTTTCACAGCTTTGCCGAAAAAATTCTGCGTTTGCACGGGCTGGATATCGGCCTGCCCACTAATTTCCGCCTGCTTTCAGATTCGGAGCAGTGGTATTTGGTGCGCAAAAATCTGGACAAATTCAATCTGGATTATTATCGGCCGCTCGGCAATCCCACAAAATTCATCCACGCTCTTTTAAGGCATTTTTCAAGAGCCAAAGACGA
>JBBUEG010000015.1:0-3518 GCA_038056985.1 Patescibacteria group bacterium
GATGCGGCCGACTCTTCTTACTTGCTCATCTTTTTCAATTTTTTGTACCATATTTATACAACTTAAATCTTTAAGATAATTGTTTCAAAGTCTGTTTCGCGCTGAATACTTCGGACAACCGTTTGGTGATCATCTGCTGTCTGGATTTGAAATACTGCCGCTCCAAATTATCAATGATTTTTCCGGCTGATTTTCCGGCATCGGACATCGCCATCATTCGCGCCGCGTGTTCGCACAATTTACCATTCAAAGCTTTTTCATAAATTGATAATTTGAGCAATTTCTGGCGCAAGAATTCCGCCACTCTCTTCCTTGACGGATCAACAAAAGAATAAGATTCAAGATTCTCCGATTCATCGTCGCTGTTTTTGGCCGGCCACACCGTGAAGATTTCCGGCTTTTGCTCCAAGACGCTTACAAATTGCGGAGCGCAAACCGAAATTCGCGAAAAATTACCCTGCGCCTCGCCGAAAATTTGTTCAAAAAAATCATTCAGTTCATTGATCTCTGGCAAATCTTTCAAGGTCGGAAAAAATAAATCCGGAGAAAAATGAAGCATCTGTAGAATTTCCTTGCCTTTTTCTCCAAAAACCGCCAAACGGCAACTGGTGTTTTCTCTCAAATATTCGGCGGCGCTTTCGGCGATTTTTCCATTAAGGCCGCTCACCAAGCCGCGATCCGTGGAAAACACTATCAACAATTCGCGGCTATCATCATTTTCTTTTTTCATTTCCTTTACCTTTAATTTTTTATAAATATTGCGTGCGGCTGCCACATAATCATCCAGCGCATTCAAATGATTACGCAGGGCGGGAATATATGCTGCGGAAATTCTTTCCAATGTCGCGATCACATCGCGCACATTTTTCAGATCGCAGGTTTCTTGTTTTAGATCGTAAATATTTCTCATATCACACAATCCGCATTTGCCGAAATTTTTCCAAATTCCCGATAATTTTATTTTGCAATTCTTCTCCCCACTCCTTTTCCGCGATTTCGTCAAAAAATTTGGCTCTGCTATGTTTGACAAAATCAATAAATTCGCTGAAAAATTTGGGAAGATCAGAGGCTGACACGTCATCAACTTTTCCGGAAAAAAGCACTGACCAAATGCAAACTTGCTCCGGCAAACTGTAAAGCATGTGTTCGCCTTGGCTAAGGACGGACATTATTCTCTCGCCCTTTTCCAAAATCAGGCGTGCGTCTTTGGATAACGATTGCGGAGATACTTCGGCCACTTTTTTAAGTTCGGCCGATTGCCCCAAATCAAGCTTTAATTTTGAAGTCAATTTTTTTATGGCCGGGATTTGCGCCGCCGAGCCCACGCGGGAAACCGAAAGCCCGATATTGACGGCCGGACGATGGCCTTTTCTGAAAAGCTCGGGCGAAAGATAAATTTGCCCGTCCGTGATGGAAATCAAGTTGGTGGAAATATATCCGGTAATATCGCCTTCCACTGTTTCAATAATGGGCAAAGCGGTGAGCGATCCTCCGCCGTGATTCTTATCAAGCTTAGCCGCCCTCTCCAAAAGCCTCGCGTGCGCGTAAAAAATATCGCCCGGATACGCTTCCCGTCCCGGCGGCCGGCCGAGCAAGAGAGAAATATTGCGGTAAGCCCAGGAATGCTTGGTCAAATCATCGTAAACCACCAAAACATCTTCTCCTTTGTCTCTGAAATATTCGGCCAAAGTGCAGCCGACATACGGCGCCAGATAATTTTCCGTGGCTGAGTCAGACGCCGTGGCCGCAACCACAATCGTGTATTCCAAGGCGTGATGCTTTTCCAAAGTTTTCACAACCCTCGCTAAATCGCCTTTTTTCTGGCCAATGCTCACATACACGCAAATCACGGGTTTATCCGCTGTAGCCTTAGCGAGGGCGGACTGTCCACCCCGATTCCACCATGTTTGCCGCTGATTGATAATCGCCTCAAGCGCGATGGTTGTTTTTCCGATTTTGCGATCGCCGATTATCAATTCTCTTTGGCCGCGGCCCAAAGGAATGGTCGCATCAATTGATAAAATTCCGGTTGACAGAGGCTTATTCACCGATTCGCGGTGGATTATAGGCGGCGCATCCCGCTCAATGGGCAGAAATTCGTCCGCTTCAATGCCGCCCTTTTGGTCCAAAGGCTTTCCGAAAATATTAACCACCCGTCCCAAAAAATTATCCCCTACCGGAGTAAGAAATTGCTTATTTGTCCGAATAAGTTTTGTTCCGGAACCGAAATTCTTCCACTCGCCGAGCACCGCCGCGAAAACTTTTTCCCGATCAAATCCCAAAACCAAAGCTTGCCCCGATTCTCCCTCCAAAATTTCCCCTTCGCAAATACCGGGCAGTCCTTCAATGCGAAGGATTTCGTCGTACACGGCGGTCACGGTGCCGATTTCTTTTATGGTTAAAGAAGAATTGTTTTGATCTGCGTTATTCATGTATTGGATTATTAACCATTCGCCTTCTTCAATCTTCCAGTGAGGCTTCCGTCAAATTCAAATCCACCCAAGGTGATTTTGGCTCCGGCGATCAATTTAGGATTGGTGGACGGCGATATTTTAATCTCGCGTCCCAGGCACTTTATTAAAATTTTCTGCAGCCTGTCTTTATCCGCTTTAGACAAATCTTTAGCGGTTTGAATTTCAATCAGCATTACTTTCGCCATTTGCGTTTTATCAAATTTGTATTGAGAAAACTCGGCAATCGTCTTGTCCAGCAACACGCCGTGGAGCTCAAGATTATTGCTTATCTCGGAAAATAATTTTTGCATTCTTTCGGCCGTCTCCCCGGCTATTGATTCGCGCAATTCCCGCTCCAGAGCGATCCGATCACGGCTCAATTGCTTTTGTCCGTCAAGCATTGCGCGCTGTTTTTCCACGGACATTTCATCCAGCTTGCGAGTTTTAAGCTTGCCCGCGAATTTTTCCGCCTCCAGTAAAATCATCTCGGATTTGCGCCGCGCTTCATTTACCTGATCGTCGGTCCAATTTTCAAATTGCTTGCGACGCTCCTCCATTTTAGAGCTTTCAACCTGCAGGGACTCGGCCTTGGCTTTGCGCTCGTCAAGCATTTTCAAAATCGGCTTGTATAAAAATTTGCGCAAAATAATAAGAAGCAGGATGAAATTCAAACCCTGCGCCAAAAGCAATTTCCATTCAATGCCTAATTTGCCGAATAATTCCATATATCAATTGACCCTCAATGTCATTACGCAGATTTCTGCGGATCAATACGCTGATCACTCGCAGATCTGCGCGAATATCTGCGTACAAATCAGCGTTAATCCGCGTAATGGCGGCTTTGGTCTATTAAACGAATTTAATGATAAGCGCCACGACCAACGCGTAAATCGCGATGGCTTCGGCAAAAGCAATTGCCAAAAGCATTGTGATTTGCGCCGTTCCGGCAATCTTCGGATTGCGGGAAATGGCGATTAGAGCGGCTGCGCCAATAATGCCGATGCCGAGACCGGGCCCAAAAGCGCCCAATCCTATGGCAATGGCCGCGGCTAATGATTTGGTGTC
>JBBUEG010000015.1:3618-6835 GCA_038056985.1 Patescibacteria group bacterium
GTATTCACGGAAACAGAAAAGACAGTGGTTGGAATCCCACTTGCCAGTAAAGTAACCGAGCTCGAATTTAAAATCGCCGTTCGAATCGCGGAAAACGCACGGCACCCTGTGGTAGCCGTCGGCGTCTTTCCATAGCGCATCCTTCTCGTCAAATGATATGTGCCAATGTCCTTTGAACAACTGGCTCTTGCCCTGCTCGTAAGCGAGCGATGCGCCTTGCGCGCCAACGAAAATCGCGTTATGGCTTTTGAGGAAGGTTATGCAGTCCTCCGAGCTCGCCCGTCTGGTGATCCGATAGATATCCGCCTTTATCTTGCGGCCAGGTATGAGCTTCATGGTCGTGCGGGCAAAGTTCTTATCAGTAATGGCATTGCTGTAGCAAAAGAAATCCTTATCGTGTTTCCGCTTGAATGAGTCAAGTCGGGTCGCGTGATCGTAGTTCTCTGGTACAACCACATCAAAGCTGGTGATCAATTCAAAGCGGTCGTCAATCGCCTGAACTCCGTCTGCATCGATGATGTTTTTCATCGTTAATCCTCCTTTTGATATTGTCCGAAAGCTCGGAACCGGCTCTGCCTCGTTATTAAGGCTTGAAAAGAACTGAATAAAGAAATATAGATCAAAATTTACATTTTGTCAATACCCTGTGCGTGGTGTCACCCCATGCGTGGTAATTTTCATAGGTTTATAGCCACACTGTATTATTCTTTAATCTTATCATTCGTTTTCCTATTATTCATTCCTCTAGAACAATGAAATACATTTATTTTCTACTATTTTACGATCGTTTGATAGTAGAAAATAAATTTAATAACAGTAAACAACTATTGAAACATTGTAGGACATTATTGTTTCTTGATATTTATAAAATTTTTATCAGACTGCCGGCTTTGCGGATTTCAAAAATCTCCAAATACGATGTGATATGCATCTTTTCCGCGTCATTTAAAAACTCTCTCGGTAGCTTAATTTTACCGGCCCACACGCTTTTCTGGACTGGTTTCAAACCAATATTTTTTAGAGCCGCCCGCAGCCAATCCCGTTTTCTTCTTTCGTCTTCCGGTACGTCAAAAATAACAATAATCATTTGATCGCTCTTCTCCGAATCATAAGCCGGTTTAGACAAATAATTTCTTTTCTTTCTTCTGAGAAACTCTAAAAACTCCGATCCTTTTGATGTTAATCTTAAACGAAGCGATTTCCCCCGATCGGATTTCTCAATTAGGCCGTCTTTTTCCAATTTATGGATTAGTTTGTAAAATTTCTGGCGCTCATCATAATCGATTCGCGCCTCGCGCATTTTCGAAAGTTTGTAATTTAATTTATTAGATGAAGCGCCGTATCCTGCAGCCAAAAATGCGGCAACCGCATCCGCTGTTTCGTCCGATGCATTTTTAATGCATTCCATAATTTTCAATGTTATTTCTCCCTTCATAATTCAATCATTTTTTTAAAAATTAATCAATAAATAAAAATAAAAGTTAACCTTTAACCATATATTACAGTCAGCATAGCATAAAAAGTTATTTTCTACCAATAAACGATCGTAAGTTAGTAGAAAATAAAATACCCATAAAATTCAACAGACTAATACTTGAACATAAACTAAGATTAATAGTTTGGTTCGTCTCCGTTATTTTTCCATTTTCAAATACGCTTCTGCTAATGGCTCCAATTTGCCGTCCAGAGCGGCTTGCGGATCAGCAGTTTCAAAGTTGGTTCGGTGATCTTTGACCATTTTATACGGATGCAAGACATAAGAGCGAATCTGATTGCCCCAGGCCGCTTCGTGGTATTCGCCGCGCAATTTCTGCTTTTCGTCTTGCTTTTCTTGGAGAGCGATTTTATGAAGCTTGGCGCGCATAATTTTCATTGCCGTTTCTTTATTTTGGCGCTGGCTCCGTTCATTCTGGCAGGTGACGATAATGCCAGTGGGGAGATGCACGATGCGCACGGCCGAATAAGTGGTTTGCACGGACTGCCCGCCGTGCCCTCCGGCCAAATAAGTGTCTATGCGCAAATCCTTGGGATCGATTTTCGCTTCTTCCACTTCCCCGATTTCCGGAAGCACTTCAATCAGCGAGAAAGAAGTGTGCCGCATTTTTTCCGCGTCAAACGGCGAAATGCGCACGAGCCGATGCACTCCGTGTTCTGATTTTAAATATCCGTACGCCCATTCGCCCTGTACATCAATGATAGCGCTTTTGATCCCAGCCTCGCCGCCTTTATGTTCGTCAACAATTCGCGCGGAAAATCCCCGCCTTTCGCAATACCGCAAAATCATTCTAAGAAGCATCTCCGCCCAATCCTGTGCGTCCGTCCCACCCGTACCGGCATGAATCGCCACAATGGCATTGTTTCTGTCGTGCCTATCCCTGAACAATAAAAAAAACTCAAGCTCCTCAAATTGGCTCTTTAGTTCTTCATATTTTTTCTTTATATCGCCTTCCAATTCTTTGTTATTTTCAGCTTCGGCCAATCGCGCTATATCAAGCTCTTCGCCGACAGTACTTGAAATTTTTTCCCAAGTTTCAATTTCGCGCCTTAGAGCCTCGCGCTTTTTGGAAACTTCTTGCGCGTCCGGCCTCTTCCAAAATTGCGCATCATCCATCTGGACAACCAATTCGGCTTCTTGCTTTTTTAATCCCTCAATATCAAGCAAGCCTCCCTGCCTGCCGGCAGGCAGGCGCGCCTTCGCGATCTTGTCAAACAAATTTTGAAGGTTTTGTATTAATTCTTTCATAGCAGTATTCACGAATATACAAATCAATTCCAATATACGAATTTGTATATTTGTTTTATATTCGCATATTAGCGATTACTCTTTGCGTTCCTCCAATTTCACTTTCACATCCTTGACCATCCCGCTTGAGGAAATCTTGAGAGTGATTTCATCGCCCGCGCTGTATTTGGAGAGCTGTCCGACCAGGCTGTGCTCTTCGTCAATTTTCACGCCATTGATTTCCAAAATAATATCCCCCTCTTTGATTCCCGCCTTGTCTGCCGGACTGTCTTTAACAACGGCTGTGTCTTCTGACCGCGAACCGCGCACGATATATATGCCGTATTCAAAAGCTAAGTTATTAGCTTGAGCGAATTGTTTGGTGATCGGCATATACCGGATGCCAATAAACGGCCTGACGATTTTGCCGGTTTTTTTAACGCTTTCAATTACCGATTTTACGGAATTGATCGGTATGGAAAATCCGACCAATTG
>JBBUEG010000016.1:0-15620 GCA_038056985.1 Patescibacteria group bacterium
TTGTTTGATAAAATTTCAAAAAAGCTGGATGAGCGCAAGCTTACCCCGCTTGATTCAGGCCAAGTCCGCAACCCATTTGAATCAATAGAGCCCTTGCCTTAGTAATCCGTTCTTAGTTATCGTGAAAACAATATCGCCGCCTTCGTCGGTACGCATGATTTTAGCGCCGGAGTCGTGCAACCGTTTTAGCGTATCCAAATGCGGATGGCCGAAACGATTATCAATGCCCGCGAAAATCACGGCGTATTTCGGGCGGACGATCTTTAAAAAATCTTTTGACGTACCGTTGCGGCTGCCCTGATGGCCGACTTTCAATATATCAACTTCCTCAATGTTTATACTAAATAAATCCAAATTTTTATTTACTCTTTCGTCCGACATAAGCTGCTTTTCAATCGGATCTTCGGCGTCGCCCATCAAAAGAATCTTCTCGGATGATGTTTGCAGGAGAAGCACCAAGGAACTGTTATTCAAATCTTCCACTCGTTCGCCCATCATTGATTTTTCCGGACTTAAAGCGATTAGATCAATGCCATCGCCAATCGCCATTCGATCGCCTTTTTTAAACACTTCAATCGGAATATTTTTAGTTTTGATCAAATTCAGCCATTCCAGATATTCGGGCGTGGTATGGACAACGCCGGTTGAAATAATCCTTTCCACATTATACCGCTTCATGGTTTCAATCAGCCCGATCAAATGATCCGCGTGCGGATGCGTAAGGATCATTGCGTCAATAGACCTGTCATACCAGTGTAAATATTGTTCCAATTTATAAAGCACGGTTTTATCCGGCCCGCCGTCAATCAGGACATTTTTACCTTCACCGGTTCTTATTAAAATGGAATCGCCTTGCCCGACATCAAGAAAAGCGATCTTAAACGGCTGCGGCAAAACCGCAGTCGCCAAGCTCCATAAAATAACCGCAACAACGGCGATGATTCCGCCAACGACCAAAAATTTATTTTTAAGAATTTCCATATTTTCTTATTATAGTATAAAATAGAGTAATGAATAAGAGGCAAATCGCCCTTTGGGCGTCTTACGATTTCGCCATCACGATCCTTGAGCTCAATGTGGCCATTTACCTTTCCGAGTGGCTGGTGATTGATCAAGGAGTAAGCGAACTTTTATACAGCTCGGTTTTGGCCCTGTCAATAATCTTAGCTCTGCTGATTTTGCCGGTCTTGGGGCTGATTTCCGACCGCTATCAAAAGCGATTACCTTATCTTTATTTTTTTTCCTATACCGCGGCCATTGCCGTCGTTTTGCTGGGTTATTTTGGGCTCGCGATCGATCATAAGCCAACGCTTATCGCCTTGTCGCTATTCCTTTTTATCATAATGAATATTTCTTATCAAGGGTGTTTGCTTTTTTACAATGCCCTGCTCTCGCGAATTTCAGACCAAAAATCGCTCGGCTTGATTTCCGGATTGGGCGTATCGGCCGGATACCTCGGAGCGATTATCGGCGGACTGGTCGTCGCCGCTTTTGTCAACGGATATATCCCAATTTTCCGCATTGACATACCGATCCTCGGCCAATCGCCGCGCGTATACGCGTTTATCCCCACAGCCATTCTTTTTATCGCGGCCGCCGTTCCCTCGCTTCTATTTTTGAGCGAAGAGAGGACTAAAGAAAAACTGAAAGATAAACTAAACCGGCTGAAAACTCAAATCAAGGAAACTCCGTCTTATTACCAGGCCGTCATTTCCGACATCAAATCGTTCAAGAAGTATCCGGACGCTCTGCGTTTTCTTTTGTCATTTTTCTTTTTCAATAACGCGGTCGGCACAATTATCATTTTCGGGCCGCTCTATATGGAGCGGGTTTTCCACATTGATGATTTTAAAAAACTCCTGATAATATTCACATCTTTGGTTATGGCCGCGATCGGAGGAACTTTTGCCGGCTGGTATGCGGACAAAGCCGGCCGCAAAAAGACTCTGCAGCGCATCCTGATCATCTGGATGATACTTTTCGGCGCAATGGCCTGGTCAAACACCATTTGGCTTTTTTGGATCATCAACGCGATCGGCGGATTTTTCTTCGGCGCCATCTGGTCCGTATCGCGCGCTTTTTTCGTCACTCTAATACCTGAAAACGAGCAGGGAAAATTCTTCAGTTTCTATTCCATTTTTGAACGGTTTGCCGTAATTATCGGTCCGCTTCTTTGGAGCGGCATTGTCACCGTATTTTCCGGCTGGGGCAGTACCCGCTATCAATTGGCCTTGGCCAGCATGGCGATTTTAGTCGCAATCGGATTGCACTTTCTTCAAAAGCCGAAACCGCGGCGCCAAAGCGAGTAATTTTATTAGTTCTTTTTTAAAAATCAAAAAAACCAACGCGAAAAATCCGATCCAAATTACCCAATAGGATTGAATTTCCAGAGAGGCAAAGGGTATGCCGGAAAAAAATTGCGCTACGAAAATAACATACCAAATCAGGATTAAGGGAACCAACGCGAGCACTGTTCCAAGCTTGATAAAAATCACGGCGCCGATTCCGGCGATCAAGACAAACAGCATAATATAAGGAATAAGAGGCAAAACAATGATGTTGGTCAATGGCGCGATCAAAGACACGATGCCGAACGACAAAGCGATTATCGGCAAAGTCATAATTTGCGCCGAAATTGTGGCCGCGAAAGTTTTGCGCAATTCCAAAGTTTTCGGCATCCATAAAAAATACTTCTCAATTCGGGGCGACACCTCGAAAAGCCCGAATGTGGCCAAAAAGGAAAGCTGAAAGCCGATGTCCAGCCAAAAAAGCTTTGGATTTAAGAGCAGCATGACCGCGGCCGCTAAAAACAAAAGATTAAGACCGGAGCGCCGGCGGCCGGCTTGCTCGGCAATCAAAACCAATGATCCCATAATCGCCGCTCTGATGATTGACGCCTCAAAACCGGCAATCAGCACAAAGCAAAAAATAATTCCGAGCGCCAGCCAAAAAGCGCGTTTCCGGTTCATAAACGGCGCCCTGGCGCTCACCCAATAAATCGCCCAACCGATAATCGTGATGTTAAAACCTGATACTGCCAAAATGTGCGATAAGCCGGTTATGGAAAATTGATCTTTCAATTCCGCCGGAATACTGCTTCTTTCGCCGGTCAAAAGTCCGGCGGCTAAGGCGGCGGGTGTCGCCGGCAAAATTTTCTCCAATCGGCTTGTGAAATGCTTTTTAAAATCCAGAAGCGCCGCTCGAACAGCGCTCCCCTTGTTCTCCTCCAATAAAGTAATTATCGGAAATGCGCATAACGAATAGATATCGTATCGCGATAAATATTTATCATACTCAAAGCCTTCAAACGGCTCCGGTTTTTTCAATTTACACTCAATCTCCAAATTGTCGCCATAATGGTATTCCGGATAAAATCGAGCAGTAATGAGTATTCGTCCGTGCAAACTGTTATCACCCATTTTAATTTTTCCCATAATATACCTAGTACTCGCCTCCTTCATCTCCGGCTCCTCGACTATAATCCCTTGCAATGAAATTTTTTCTTCATTATAGAATACGATATGCGATTGATCGATTGCCGGTTCGTTCGCTCTTGTCCAAACTCCGCCCAAACAAAAAACGAGCAATAAAATGCCCGTCAAATAAATAATTTTATTGCGCGCAACAACTGATAGAGCCAATGCAAACGCTCCAAATCCGCCAATCAGCCAATACGCGAAATTATTTTCCCAAACCGCGCCTATGCCGATCCCTAAAACAAGCGCTGTCAAAATCAAACGAACGATCAGCGATTGCCTAATTGGCATAAATTACAAATCATTGCCGGAATACGACAGATTAAAACTTTTGTTTATCAGAGGAAAATCCGGAACAATATTGCCCGGACCGGCGTGTCCGGCGGCCGTCCAATTCAGAAATGATGGATCCCGCACATCAACGCGGCTGATATTTCCATTGGCATCGGTTATCGTAAAATAAACAATATCTCCGCGCCAGCCTTCCGCGATACCCACAGCAAACGAGCTTTGTTTTAAATTAACTTCCGATGCTTGCGCATTAATCGCGCCTTCGGGCATATTTGCCAAAGCCTGTTTTATAATTTCAAAAGACGAATAAACCTCTTTTATGCGAACACGAAACCGCGCGTAAACATCGCTTGATTCTTCCATTGCAACTTGGAAATCCAACTTGTCATACGCCGCGTAAGAGAAATCAATTCTTGCGTCGTTTTTTGCTCCGCCCGCCCGTCCGGCCACGCCGGTCACTCCGTGATCTTTGGCAATCTGGCTTGAAATAATCCCCGTTCCTTTCAACCGATTCAAAAGCGAATCGCTGTTTTCCGCCACTTCTATGACTTCGGAAAAATCATTCACGATATTTTCCAAATCTTCAATTAATTTTTCAGCGGTTTGCTTGTCTATATCTTTCGCAACTCCTCCGAAAATATTCACGCCGCGCAAAAAACGGCTGCCGGTCAATCTCTCATTAATTTGCATAACCATCTCTCTTAAGCGGCTGCCGTTTGCTCCGCCAAAGCTGAATCCGGTATCAAGCATTATAGCGCCGATATCGCCCAAATGATTGACCAATCTTTCCATCTCCGCGTATACGACTCTCAAATATTTGGCTCGCTCGGGAACATTGATTCCACCCAAAGATTCCGCGGCTTGGCAAAAAGCCAGCGAATGGGAAAACGCGCTGTCTCCGGAAATTTTTTCCGACAAAATCAATTTCTTTTCAAGCGGCAATACTTCAAACAATTTCTCGCTTCCTTTATGCACAAAACCGAGCCGCGGCTCAAGGTTCAAGATCTCTTCTCCGGCCACATTGAATCGGAAATGTCCGGGCTCAATGATTCCCGCGTGGATCGGTCCGACCGGAATTTCATAAATCCCCTCGCCATCTATTTTATAAAATTCAAAATGTTCCTTTGCCTCGGCCGGGCGGGTCTGCCAATTAAAATCTTTTCTCAATGGAAAAACTCCTTGAGGCCAATTCTCGTGAAGAATCAGGGCTCTCGGATTCGGGTGGCCTTTTGGATCAAGCCCAAAAAAAGTTTTAATTTTCCTTTCGTAGGTTGACGCTTCGTGAATCTCCGAAGTCAAAGAAGGAAATTCCTCGGAACTTTCAATCCTGATAAAGGGCGCTAAAAATACATTTTCTTTCGGTACTCCGAATACATAAAATATTTTAAAGCAGCCGTTTTCTCCCCTTTCATCGGTCGCGGTTATTATCTTGAGCGGCAAATTGTGTTTGCGATAAAGATCGCAAACAATCTCTTTTAATAAAGCATGCGTGATTTCAAATGTCAAAAAATTATTATGGATTTTTATATCCGTATTCGCCGGCAAATATTTCGCAATTATTTCATTATTATTCATATTATTATTGGTATTTTATTAACACCGAGTCAATCAAGATTTTAAGCGGTTGCGGCAAATATACGCTCAAAACGACAAAAACGATTATTAAAACAGCCAATGGAATAATTGTCAATTTATTTTCTTTTTCTTTTGAAATCCCCTCCGGAACATTTCCGAAAAGCATGGCCGCCGCGTGAGTCAGAAATCCGATGAATATTATGACGAATGCGGCCAGAGCGATAATCGTTTGTACCGGATGAATTTTCAAGCCCTCGGACAAAATGTAAAACTTGGTCATAAAAATTCCAAAAGGCGGCACGCCGACGATCGTCAAAAATCCGATTATGAAAACAAGGCTCGTGGCCGGAATCGCGGACAGCATTCCTTTTACCTTGGCGATCTTGGTTGAGCTGTATCTTAAAAATATGTTGCCGGACGCGAAAAAAAGAAGCGATTTGGCGAGCGCGTGATAAATTATATGGAGAATGGCCGCAAACGCACCGAGTCCTCCGAAACCAATGCCCAAGGCCGCGATTCCCATATTTTCAATGCTGGAATAAGCCAGCAGCCGTTTGTAGTTTTTCTGAACCAATATTATAAAGCTTGCCAAAACGATCGAAATCAGTCCGAACCAAATCAATAAATTATCCGTAAACTGTCCGCCAATAGCATTATCGGCCACGACTTTAAAACGCAAAATAGCGAGCATTGCGACATTAAGCAATAGCCCGGACAAAAGCCCGCTGATGGGCGCCGGGGCTTTGCTGTGAGCGTCGGGCAGCCAGGTGTGCATCGGGGCCAAACCAGTCTTTGTTCCGTAGCCAACCAAAACAAATATAAAAGCGATCTTGGCAATCATCGGATCAAGACTCTTAGCGCTGTCCATCAAAGAATCCCAGCTGAATATGCTCCCCTCTCCGTGCGTCAGGGCCGTGTAAAAAAGCAATGTGCCGAAAAATCCCAAGAGTAGTCCGATTGAATTAATGATTAAATATTTCCAGGCCGCTTCCATGGCGGACGGCTTATTGTAAAAGCTGATCAAAAACGCCGTGGAAAGAGTGGTGCCTTCAATGGCGATCCACATTATGATTGGATTGGAAGTGGAGGCGGCCAAAAGCATAGCCGCGATAAATAAATTAAAAAGAATGAAATATTGCCTTACTTTTGCAAAATCAATTATCTCCTTTTCCGTTTCTTTCCGCAGATAGCTTATTGAATACGCGGCGGCGGTACAGCCGATAAATGTTATCATAACAATGATAATCGCGCCCAACGCATCAACCGAAAAATAATCATTGGGCGAAAAAACTCCCTCGGATGAAACTTTGAGCGCGGTAAATAGCGCCGCGGCCAAAGCAACGGCTCCGGCGATTATCGTCGCCATTTCGCTCGTTTTTCTTTTCTTTGAAAAGAAGCTGGCAATTGAGGCGATTATGGGAGATCCGATGATTAAAATTAATTCCATATTTTTATTCTTTCAAATGCTTTAGCTCGGTCACATCAAGCGAACCAAATTGCTTATAGATCATTGAGATAAAAACGGCGGCGATGATCACCCAAACCAAAAGATCAAACATAATGCCGATCTGAAGCGCCGGCGATTGTTCCAATCCGGAAAATAAAGCGAAAGCGACGATTCCATTTTCCAGCGACAGAATCCCGATGATTTGCGACACGGCGCCTTTGCGGTTGATTATCAAAAAAAAGGAAATCAAAATAACGGCGATAGCCAAAGACAGTATTTTTTGGCCGGACGGCTCGATTGAAGTAATATGGGAAAAAATCCTGGAATTGGTCAGCGCGGTCAAAACGGTAATGGCAATCAATGTCAAAGGAGTGTTCAGATAAGTGCTGGCCGAGAATTTCAATTTATGCCTTTTTATGAGTCTGGAAAAGAAAAGAGGCGCGACAACGGCTTTTATTGCCAAAGTCAAAATAGCCATTAGCATAATAACCGGAGAAAAATTTTCAACCAAAGGATGAAAAAGCAGTACTACAATCGCCAAAGATTGGATAAAATACAATAAAACGGCAGTAGAGTTTCTTCTCGTGATATGGAGCAATACGGCCGATAAAAATATCGCCGCGATCATTAAAAATTGCAAGAATGTATAATCCATATTTTCAAATTATTAAGCCGATCGCGATTATACTTAAGATAAAAGAAAAAAGCAGCAAGTCCGGAAGCCGAAAAAGGCGAAGCTTGGCAATGCCGGATTCAATAATGGCGATGACTATGCAAAAAACTAAGACTTTCAGCAGAAAAATTAAAATAGCGGCGGCTATCGCGATTAGGCCAATAGAGTGGGCGATGCCCATGGGGAAAAATAAGCTTGAGCCGAGCGTTATGAAAATCAGCAGTTTATTAGCCGACGCCCATTCAATCAGGGCGAGCCGCTTTCCGGAATATTCAATTATCATCGCTTCGTGAATCATCGTAAGTTCAAGATGGGTGGACGGATTATCAAAAGGAAATCTGGCGGTTTCCGCAAGCATTGCAATAAAAAATCCCAAAAAAGCCAGCCCAACCGGCAGGAGCGACGCGAGCGGTAAAGAATCAATAGTGCCGGAAATTGAAAAAAGATTAGTCGTTCCACTAACGATTGAAAGGACGAGCAGTGAAAATAAAAGACCGCCTTCGGCGAGTGATGACACGGTCATTTCGCGGCTGGCGCCAAATCCGCCAAAAGCTCCCCCGACATCCAATCCGGCCAGCGCCAGAAAAAATGTGCCAATCGCCAGAATATAAATAACAACCAAGATGTCGCTCGTGAAATTATTTGACAAAAACGAGGCGAAAATCGGAATGCCGGCCGAGACCGCCATAGTCGCGCCAAAAATCGCAAACGGCGCGAAACGGAATATCCAAGAAGCGTCCGCGCTTATCACTTCGTCTTTGTGAAAAAGCTTCCACAGATCATTGTACGGCTGAAAAACACTCGCCCCTTGCCTGTTTTGAAAACGCGCTTTTATTTTTCTGATGATGCCGACGCAGAGCGGCGACAAGGCCGGCAAGAGCAGAATTTGAATTGTCCAGAGGATTATATTTTCCATATTATTTCATTAAACCGCGAAAAACAGCAATAATATCAAAGCCATGAAAATGTATAAAACATAGGCATTGACATTGCCGCTTTGGATTTTTTTAACCCGTTCGGAAATTTTTAAAACGAAATTATGAATCGGTTTGTAAAAATATTTTTTATAAACATCGCTGATTTCCAACACATAAGTCCTGGATTTTGGAAAATACCGCATATTGGCGTCGCGATATTCAATGCCCGCTTGTTTGCTCGGCTTTAATATTCCTTTGAAAATCATAATCAGCGTCCTGGAAAATCCGGTGGAGGTAATTTCCATTCTGGGGCCGAGATTTGTCCCGCAATCCCAAGTGGCGCCGATTTTTACTTTTTGTTCTTTTGAAATAAAGCGGATTATTGCAAAGGCCGCAATACCGGCCAAAATCAATGCGGCAAAAATCGTCGGAGCGGAAATTGAGGAAAATCCGCCATTGACGCTGATGAGATGATTTTGCGAAACAACCAACGCCGGATCATAATCGCCGAACGAATTTATGCTTCGCACGATCTTATTGAAAATTTCAGTTAAAAATCCTGATGACAAGCCGAAAATCAAACACAGCGCCGCCAAAGCCGCCATCCCGAGTCTCAAGGAAAACGAGGATTCTTTGGCGTACTTCACGGCATCGCTTCGCGGCCTGGCCAAAAAAGAAACGCCAAACGCTTTGACAAAAGTCGCCAAAGCCAGGCCGCTGGTCAAAACCAGTGCGCCTGCCGAAAAAACAAAAATCCATTGGTAAGCCGAGTCCATTGATTTCATTCCTTCAAAAAGCGCTTGAAATGTCAGCCATTCGCTAAAGAAACCGTTAAAAGGAGGTAGAGCGGAAATAGCCATTGATCCGGCCAGAAAAAATAGCGCGGTATGCGGCATATATTTGATGAGTCCTCCGTATTCTTCAATATTTCGTGTATGAGTTTTTGAAATCACGGATCCGGCGCCCAAAAATAAAAGTGATTTGAAAACCGAATGATTCAAAATATGAAAAAGCGAAGCAATAAGAGCCAGCGCGACGAATGATTTCATTTCCAGAGCGGCAAAAGAAAGAGCGGATCCGAGTCCCAAAAGAATAATGCCGATATTTTCAATACTGGAATACGCGAGCAATTTCTTCAAATCATTTTCCGCCATAGCGTACAAAACGCCGAGCAAAGCGGATGCCGATCCGACAATCAAAATTACTGCCCCCCACCATAAGGGTACATCCGTAAAAATATCAAAAAATATCCTAATCATCATATAAATTCCGGTCTTTATCATCACTCCGGACATCAAAGCCGAAACATGGGAGGGTGCGGCCGGATGGGCGGCGGGCAGCCAAATATGCATTGGAATAATTCCCGCCTTTGTCCCAAAACCGATAAGCGCGAGAATGAAAATCATATCTTTCGCAAATACCGGAACACTTCCAATACTTTCCTTTATAGCGAGAAAATCAAAAGATCCTGTGAATTTATACAACAATAAAAGCGCTAAAATTATAAAAGCGGTGCCGATATGCGTCATTATGAAATAGAGCGATCCGGCTTTTATGTTTTCCTGCTTGTCCCGTTCGTAAGTGACCAGAAAATAAGATGCCAAAGACATTATTTCCCAAGCAATCAGGAAAAATAAAATATTGGCGGAAGAGACGACTAAAAGCATCCCGGCGATAAAAAAATTGTAAAAAAATCCAAGACTGCCCAGGCTGTATTTTCCGTAAAAATGCTTTATATAGCCCGTGCCGTATATTGAGCAGAAAAGCGAAATCAATGAAATAATAAAAATAAAAAACGCGGACAATTTGTCTATATTAAAATTAAAAGACAATAGAGGAAAAGACGATTTTATTTCGTAAAAAATTACTACTTCGGAATTTATTGCCGCAATTGAATAAGCGATCCCCAAAAGCGATCCTAAAATCGCGAAAGAACTTCCGGCCAAATTAGCCAGCCTATCATCTTTTCTGAAAATCAAAGCGGCTATCGCTCCCAAAGCAAAAAGCGCTAATATGGCGAAAAAAGTCGTTTGCGTTAATATCGCTTCAAGCATACTAAAATAATTTATACCTTTGTTTGTTTGGCGTCAATGGCGCCGAGAATTTTCAATAAATGGCAAAGGATTGTTTTAGGCGAAGGAGGATCTCCCGAGATTTCATAATCTACCGGAATCACATTTTTCACTCCGTCATAAATCGCGTAAGAACCTTTAAAAATTCCACCGTCAATCGCGTCGTCCCCCAGCGCCACCACGATTTTTGGATCAGGCGTTGCCTCATAAGCCTTAATTAAAGCATTTTTCATATTTCGCGTCACCGGCCCGGTGACTAAAAGCATATCCGCGTGTTTCGGCGAAGCCACAAAATGAATGCCGAATCTTTCCGCGTCGTAAAACGCGTTTGATAAAGCGACCAATTCCTGCTCGGCCGCATTGGTTGATCCGGCATCCACCATTCTTATGGCCAAAGATCCACGAAAAAGCTTTTTCACTTTTTCTTGAATTTTCGCGCCGACAGCGCTCACTTCCGCCTGATCGCAATTCAAATCATCGGCATTTATGACGGTTTTCGGCGTGGTAAAAATTTTATAAAAAAGTCTGAACATAATTTACCGTCTTCCGGTTCGCCTCCGCACCACTTTTAATCGTATTAATGATTTTTCCAAAGCGGCGGCGGCCGTGGCCATTTCTGCCTTGTCCAATCTTTTTTCTTTTAAAATTTCTTCGGCCCGCTTCCTCGCTTCATCCGCGCGCTCTTCGGAAATTTCTTCCGCCCGTTCAGCCATATCCGCCAGCACCACCACTTTATTTTTCGGCTGGATTTGGAGAAAACCTCCGGAAACGGCGATGCTGAATTCCTCTCCGTCTTTTTTGATAATCGCCTCGCCGGACTTCAAGGATGAAATCAAAGGGGCGTGATTGGGCAAAACGGTAATTTCTCCTATTTGCGTAGGCAAAGCAATGGAATCAACATCGTCTTTATAAACGACTTTTTCCGGAGTTACTATTTGAAAATGAATCTTCTTGGACATAATCACTTCACTTCATCTATCCCGCCTTTCATATAAAAGGCCTGCTCGTTTTTATCGTCGTGTTTACCCTCAATAATCTCTTTAAACCCGCGCAAAGTCTCGGACAGCGGCACATATTTGCCGGACGCTCCGGTAAAGGCTTCGGCCACGAAAAACGGCTGGGATAAAAACTTCTGGATTTTTCTCGCGCGGCTTACCGTCAATTTGTCCTGATCGGACAATTCTTCCATTCCAAGGATCGCGATAATATCTTGAAGATCTTTATACCTTTGCAAAACTTTTTGCACGCCGCGAGCGATCTCATAATGTTCCTTGCCGATAATGTCCGGCGTAAGCGCGGTGGAAGTTGAATCAAGCGGATCTACGGCCGGATAAATTCCCAGCTCGGCGAGCGATCGGGCAAGCACCACCGTGGAATCAAGATGCGCGAAAGTGGTGGCCGGAGCCGGATCGGTCAGATCGTCCGCCGGCACATACACGGCCTGCACCGAGGTGATTGATCCGGATTTCGTGGAAGTGATGCGCTCCTGCAATTCTCCCATTTCCGTGGCCAATGTCGGCTGATAACCCACGGCGGACGGAATGCGGCCCAAGAGTGCTGACACTTCGGATCCGGCCTGGGTAAATCGGAAAATATTGTCAATAAATAAAAGCACATCCTTTTTTTCTTCGTCCCTGAAATATTCAGCAATGGAAAGCGCTGTTAAAGCCACGCGCAAACGCGCTCCCGGCGGTTCGTTCATTTGTCCGAATACGAGCGCGGTTTTATCTAAAACTCCGGACTCAATCATTTCATGGTACAAATCATTGCCTTCGCGCGTCCTTTCCCCCACTCCGGCAAAGGCGGAAACGCCGCCGTGTTCTTGCGCGATATTTCTGATCAATTCCTGAATAATGACGGTCTTTCCAACACCCGCTCCTCCAAATAAACCAACCTTGCCGCCTTTTACGAACGGGCAGATAAGATCAATAACTTTGATGCCGGTTTCAAAAACTTCCGCCTTGGTTGACTGTTCGCTGAATTTGGGCGCCGGACGGTGAATCGGATATCTTTTGACTTCCGGGCCGAGCGGTTCTTTGCCGTCAATCGTATCGCCGGTCACGCTAATCAGCCGGCCTAAGACTTTTTCTCCTACCGGAACGCTTATGGGCGCTCCGGTATTGATCACCTCCACTCCCCTTTTTAATCCATCAGTTGAATCAAGGGCGACGGTCCGCACGGTATTGGCGCCAATATGCTGCTCCACTTCCAATACAAGCGGCAGTGAATCTTTGGCATCCGGTCTCGGCACATGCAAAGCCGTGTAAATTTCCGGCAATTCTCCTGTGAAACGGACATCAACCACCGGTCCGATAATTTGAGTGATAATTCCTTTGGTAGGCATAAATTTAGTATCAAGTATTTAGTATTAAGTATTAAAAAAAATAAATCATATTTAATTTTCAAGCGCCAATCGCCCAGAGGTGATTTCCGATACTTCTTGGGTGATCGCGGCTTGGCGGGTGCGATTATAATAAAGCGTCAGATCGTCAACCAAATCCTTGGCGCTGTCAGTCGCGTTTTTCATCGCCACCATCCTGGCCGCGTGTTCGGCGGCATTGGCTTCCAAAAGCGATTGAAAAACCTGCGTTTCCAAAAGCCGAATAAGCGCTTCCCCAAGTATCTGCTCTTTGGTCGGTTCAAAAATGTAAGAAATATAATGCCTTTCCTCTTTAAATTCATACGCCAGAGGCAAAAGCTGCAAAGCGATCGGTTTCTGATTGATAATGGAAACGGATTCTGGAAAAATCATAACCACGCGATCCAGATTTTTTTTGGAAAATTCCTCAACCGCCAAATTTGCCAATGGAACAGCCGGTAGGCTATTCAAAGCGATATCCGGCTTGGGAAAATCAGCCAAAATATTTTTTCCGAGCCGGGCTAAGCTGTCGCGAATTTTTTTTCCCATTGTAATATAGGAAATTTCAGCGTCAGAAATTTGTTCCAAAATATTTTTTTCATAGTCCAAAACCGTTTTCAAAATATTGCCGTTCAGGCTTCCGCACAATCCGCGATTGGACGACATTACGATAATGCCGATTCGCTCTATCGGCCGCTCAGCGAAAAAAGGATGCTCGCTTGTCTCAATGCCCAGAGTGAGCTTTTCAAGAATTTCTTTGGCGGCAAGCGAATAAGCGCGCGAAGCCAGAGCCTGCGCTTGCGTTTTTTGCAGTTTCACGGCCGAAATCATTTCCATCGCGCGCGTAATTTTCGCAGTATTTTTAATGGATTTGATCTGCCTTCTGATTTGACGCGTATTACTGGCCATAGACTTTCTTAAAATCCTCAATCGCTCTTTTTAATTCTTGCTCAATTTCCGCCGTCAGTTCTTTTTGTTCGCCCAATTTTTTCATCAAGCCTCCGAAACTCGCGTCAAGATAAGCATGAAACTGATTTTCAAAATCCTTCACTTTCTCAACCGCCACATCATCAAGATAAGAGTTTATGGCCGCGTAAATTATGGCCACCTGATGCTCCATTGACATCGGACTGAATTGATCCTGCTTCAGCACTTCCACCAATCTTTTTCCCCGTTCAATTTGTTTTTTGGTTATTTCATCAAGATCGGACGCGAATTGTGCAAAAGCCGCCAATTCCCGGTATTGCGCCAATTCCAAGCGGATCTTTCCGGCCACTTTTTTCATAGCCTTGGTCTGAGCGGCGGAACCGACGCGGGACACGGAAAGCCCCACATTGACGGCCGGCCGCACTCCTTGATAAAAAAGGTCGCCTTCAAGATATATTTGGCCGTCCGTTATGGAAATCACATTGGTCGGAATATAGGCCGACACATCGCCAGCTTGCGTTTCAATAATCGGAAGAGCGGTAATACTTCCTCCGCCCAATTCTTTGGACAATTTGCAAGACCTTTCCAAAAGCCGCGAGTGCAGATAAAAAACATCGCCCGGATAAGCTTCCCGCCCCGGAGGCCGGCGCAAAATCAAAGACACTTGCCGATAGCTTGTCGCGTGCTTGGAAAGATCATCGTAAACAATCAAAACATCTTTGCCCTGATCCATAAAATACTCCCCGATAGCGCAGCCGGAATACGGCGCAAGAAACGAAAGCGGGGCAGGATCAGACGCGCCCGCCACCACCACAATCGTGTAATCCATAGCTCCGGCCTCTTCCAATCTGGCCGCGATGCGCGCGATTTTTGATTCCTTTTGCCCGATCGCCACATAAATGCAAATCGTGTCTTGCCCTTTTTGATTGATGATCGTATCAATGGCGATTTGGGATTTACCGGTCTGCCGATCGCCGATAATCAATTCTCTCTGCCCCCGGCCGATCGGAATCATCGTATCAACGGCCTTGATGCCGGTCTGGAGCGGGCTTTTCACGGACTCGCGCTCAATCACGCCGGGCGCTTTTTTCTCAACCGGATAATATTTTGAAGACTCTATGGGTCCCCGGCCGTCCACCGGATTGCATAAAGGATCAACTACCCGTGAAAGCAATTTATCGCTTACCGGAATGGATAAAATTCTTCCGGTTGATTTGACCGTATCGCCTTGTTTTATTTTCGCGTAATCTCCGAGAACCATTGCGCCGACCGAATCTTCTTCCAGATTCAAAACCATCCCGTTTATAATTTCATTGTCAGAAGTTATAAATTCAAGCATTTCGCTGGCGGAAGCCTCGAAAAGGCCGTCAATCCTCGCCACGCCATCAGCCACTTCGGTCACGGTACCGACGCGCTCTATTTCCGTTTTTGGAGCAAAGGCGCTTATTTTTTCTTGTAAATACTGAATAATCCGTTCGTCATTGGGCATACTAATTAAAATTTTTCTTAAGGTCAGTAATTTTTTTCTTCAAGCTCGCGTCTATTAAAATATCCTTAACGCGTAATTTAAATCCGCCCAAAAGATCTTTGTCATCCCTGGCGGTTATTTTAAATTTTTCAATGCCGGGAATTTTTATTTGCTTGGCCAGTTCTGAAATTTTTCCTCTATTGGCCGAAACGGCAATAGACAAATCGGCGGCAATGCCCTCTTTTTTTTCCAGTGCAATCCGTTCATATTCGTTCAGTATTTCTCCCAGTTTTGACAATTGGCCGTTTTTTTGAATTAAACTTAAAAAATTATCCAAAACATTATTTGCGTCCGAATCGCCGGAAATTCTTAAAAGCGCTTGAGCGTAATGTTTTGGAGCTACTTTTTTCATATT
>JBBUEG010000017.1:0-1148 GCA_038056985.1 Patescibacteria group bacterium
TTCGCCTCATAACTTACGCCGCGTGGTGGATAAAGTCCCACATACAAGAATACATCTTAAAGACAAAGGGACTCGTAAAACGCGGGGCAAGGGATCTTAAAAAGAGCCTTTTTTACAGAAACGCCCTGCCCGCCAAAGGCATTGACACAGGGGCGGATTTTTCCCTCGACACGCCGATAAGCGAAGAAAACGGCGCGGGAAAGACACATCTCGAAAGAATAGCCTCTACTGCCGCCTTGCAGGAAGAGATAGTCGAGACGGCGCAGGAAGAAACCCTTCTCAAAAAGGACGTGTCCTTGGCTCTCAAGCGGCTTAACGAAAAAGAAAAAATCGTCATAGAAAAAAGGATACTCTCCGAAGATCCGGTAAGCCTCAGGGAAGTGGGCGCCGAACTCGGCCTCACGAGGGAACGGGTAAGGCAGATAGAAAGCGCGGCCTTGAAAAAACTCAAAGGTTTTTTCCTTGAAGCGAAAGAGAATCGGCTCGCCCTTTCTTCCGGAACGCCGGATTAGGCCCTTTAAAATTAGAGAATTATAAAAACCCGCGCGCCACTGCGTGTAATAGGGTTGCAATCCTATTTTTTTACTTCCCCCTTTCTCAAAGGGGGACAAGAGGGGGATTGGAAAGGCATTTTTAATCCCTCCCCGCCTCCCTTTGTAAAAGGGAGGAAAAGAAAAGAGATAAAATATAAACCATTCGCCCTGAGCCTCCGCCTGAGGCGGACGAAGGGTCGAACGTCCTTGTTTTATGGCCGCAAAATAATCTCGCTTGAAAGCCTTACAGATTTCTGCTATATTTAAGCCATGAATTTTGACCCTACAATAACTATCGCCACTATTATTTCTCTTGTTGGGCTGTTACACACCCTGTACCACTCCACCCTTTTTAAAAAAAACTAATTCCCCCTTAAGGCGCTTCTCAACACCTTTCAAAAATCGTTTGTAGCGTTGTAACTGCCTACTTGAGTTGGTAGTTTTGAAAGGGAAACAATCTGCGCCCTACCCTGTATAGGGGTTAAACCCCTTCCTTCGATTCTACGTCATCCTCGTGCGTCAGGGTTTCCCAGTTCTCATAAGAGCGTAGTCCCCGCAAATCCCCCTCCCAAACCTCCAGTTTTCCTTTGCGTATAAGCCTTAATAATGGTATTA
>JBBUEG010000018.1:0-2671 GCA_038056985.1 Patescibacteria group bacterium
ACCGGCTATCTGCCTTATACGACAACGATAGATGTGCAAAGCCAGACGGAACAAATGATTCCTTTAACGCCGGAACCGTAAAAATTTTATGAGAAAAAACGGTTTTACCATTGTTGAAATTATCACTTCCACTTTTATCATGGGGATTATTGCCATTGCCATTTCCGCGCTTTTTGTCTGGGGTTGGCGGACTTGGCAATATTCAAACGACCAAGCACGGGCGATCAATGCCTTCCGCAAGGCTTACGATCAGACGGTCAAAGAAATCAGGGAAATGCAAACCGCTTCAAATGGCGCGTACAATATTGAAAGCGCTACTGCCGCAGAGCTTATTTTTTACGCCAATACCGACAGCGACGACGAACGGGAAAGAGTGCGCCTGACGCTTACCGGCAATAATCTAATCAAAGGAATAATCCAGCCGGTCGGCTCTCCGGCGGCCTATCCGCAAGGCTCCGAGACTACTTCCGTGATCGCGCAATACATACGAAACAGCAATATTTTTTCCTACTATGATCAGAATTTTACGGGCGCGGAAAATCCATTAACCATCCCCGTCAATGTAAGCTCGATCCGTCTTGTCCGTTTTTTTCTTTCCATTGATGTTGATCCGAATCGTCCGCCCGCGGCTTTTGATCTGTCCACCAATACCGCGCTAAGGAATTTAAAACAAAACCTATGAATCGCGGCAGCCAGCTCATACTCGCAATTATCATCACTACTTTAGTGGGCGTTTTGGGCAGCGCTTCTTCCAGTCTGGTTACCGTGGAAATAAAAAAATCCAAAGAAAAAGTGGCGAGCGAAAGAGCTTTTGAATTAGCCGAGGCCGGTATAGAGTACTACCGCTGGCATCTGGCCCATGTATCGGACGATTTCCAAGACGGCACGGGTGGCCCGGGGCCTTATGTCCACGATTTTAAAGATTCTTCAGGAGTAGTGATCGGGCGATACAGCCTTAATATCGCTCCGCCGCAGAGCGGATCAACGGTCGTGGCCGTGGAATCAACCGGTTATCTTTTGGATAACCCAAACCGCAAAAGAAAAATCGCGGCTAAATTCGGAATTCCTTCACTTTCTTCTTATGCCGTGGTGGCCAATGATGTGATGCGCTTCGGATCCGGCACCGAAGTTTTCGGCCCCATTCATTCAAATAACGGCATCCGTTTTGACGGCCTGACGCATAATATGGTCACCAGCACTATTTCCCAATACGATGATCCTGACCAGGACGATTGCAACGGCAATAATTCTTTCGGCGTGCACACCTGCCGCACTCCGGCTGATCCGCGCCCGCCGGCCTCCGTACCAGCGCGGCCTGATATTTTCCAAACCGGACGGGATTTTCCGGTCCCGCAAATTGATTTTAACGGCATCACCATCGATCTGGCCAATATAAAAACTTTGTCCCAAACAAACGGCTTGTATTTGTCCGGCTCCGGAGCAACTGGCTACCACATTCGTTTCAATACGGACGATACGATGAATATTTACCGCGTGACTTCCCAGGTATTTTGCCGATACAGGCTGGGCAGCTGGCGCGACATTCCCAATATTTATTCAATCGGAACGGAAAGCTCTTTCACGCTCAACGGCCGCAGCTCAATAAATTATCCTCTGCCCTCAAACGGCATAATTTTTGCCGAAGACGACCTGTGGGTGGACGGGCAAATCAATACGGCGCGCGCGACAGTCGTTGCGGCGCGCGAACCTTTGGCTTCGGCCAGCGCCAATATAATCATTAACAATGATCTGCTCTACACTTCCTACAACGGCCAAGACGCGCTCGGCCTGATCGCGCAAACGGATATTTCTGTCGGATTTTATAGCGACAATGATCTGCGCATTGATGCGGCGCTGATTGCTCAGCGCGGCCGGGTGGGGCGCTATTATTACCAGCCGCGTTCGGCCAGCTATCAATACAATCCGGCCGGCTGCCGCGCCAATATTTGGAGAAATTCCATCACCTCTTTCGGTTCAATAACGACAAACCGCCGGTACGGCTTTGCCTATACCGACGGCACGGGATATAATCTGCGCACTCTGAATTTTGACTCCAATCTCACCTTCGCTCCCCCGCCCTCATTTCCCACCACGGGCCAATACACGCTTCTTTCGTGGGAGGAGAAGTAATGCGCTTATGTTTTGCCGGGCGATTGGTGCTTTTCCATCAATTTGACGATTACTTCGCGCACGCTGTCCGGATTGGGAATGTTTTTAAAAGTGAATTTGCCCTGCTCGGCCGCGGTTTGAAGATCAATGTCGCCGAATTTAATAAAAGTGTGAAAAAATCCCTCCACTTCCGTGGTCACATCCTGCACTTGGACAAGCCTGACTTCTGATACGCGGCGGGAAAAAAGCCGGCGCTGATCAACATTGATCACCCGCTCATTGGTCACCACCCACACATCCAGATAAAATTCCAGCCAATGGATGAACAAAAAAAGCCATAAGAATAAATAATACAATGACGCTCCTAAAACAGCTAAATATGGCGCCAGCGATCCTTCTGAAAATTCCAGCGTTTCCGGCGAAAAAATATAAATTGCCAAATACAAAATCGGGGGGAAAAAAAGCATCAAGAATCCTTTTAATGCCATACCCAACAAAACGAACGGATGCTTGCGCAAAACAAGCGACACCTTTTCATTTTCATCAAGATGCGAAAAAGCGT
>JBBUEG010000019.1:0-4517 GCA_038056985.1 Patescibacteria group bacterium
CGCTACTGTCCGCATCGGACGGATACGGATCAGAAGTGGCGCGATCGGCCGTGTAAATGGAAAACCGCATCGCATAATCCCCGTCCGGCACGGCAATTTTCCCCGGCGTCAAAAGCTGACCCGAGAGAGGCAATTGGCGGGTTAGAGCTGATGCGTCAAAGGGAATCAATACAACCCAAAACAAAATTCCAAATAACAATGCGCTGATTCCAATTACTGAAAACCTCCCCATTCCCCTCCTTGCTAAGGAGGGGTTAGGGGTGGTATTTAAAATTTCTGATTTAGAATTTTGCATAAGATCACGTCCTAAACGCCGCCACTTCAAAAAGATACGGGCCGACATTTCTAAACCAACTGAAAGATTCAATCAGCGCTCCGAAAATAATTTCCAAAACTCCCTGCTGGCGCTGGGGCATCAGCACCACGAATTTTTGCGAGACTCCTTCGTTGCCGGCCGCGTCTTTTGACTTCACGCGAAAAGTGTAAGCCGCCGCAGTTTTGAGCTTATTTAAGACGACAATGTGATTGACGGCCATTTCATTATCCAATTCCGTTTGCATGTCAAAATTCGGTTTGCCCACGCCTTCGGCATATTCCACTTGGCTGGTTGACGGCTCGCTGGTATCCCAAGAAATGATTATTTGAGCGTTGTTGCCTTCGCCTTCATTGGACACTTTGGTTTCGGTGCGGATGCGGGAAATTTCCGACGGCGTCACATCGGGCAGAGTGGTGAATTGGCCAATCGCGCTTGCCACGGCATTTCCATTTTTATCTTTTCCCACGACGCGATATTCGTAAATTGTTTGCGCGGACAAGCCTTCTACTTGCACTTTGTGCCGCAAAAAAGTCTCGGCTTGGCCTTGAGTTTTCTTTTCTTTACCCAGCTCTCCGTATTCAATAAAGCTATCGGCTTCCGTATTGGTTTCCCACGAAAAAGACGCTTTGCTTTCCGTGATGTCGGAAACCGTAAGATTCAAAACAGCCGGGTTAGGCAAGGTAGAAAACGCATAATCATCCGAGAGCATTGTATTTCCGGCATCGTCCATCCCTTGCACCTGCAAATGATATTTTGTTCCGGTTTCCAAATTTTTCAAGAGTGCTGTATGAACAGTAGTCAATCCGGAGCTTTTATCCTCCACCTCTTTATCGTAATCCAAAGTTTTTCCGTACTTGACAATAGAGGTAGTGATAGTGCTGGTAGTCCAAGAAACAATGGCTGAATTAAGAGTAATTTCTGAAATAACCACAGTTGAGATAGCCGGTTTTTGGCCGGTGGTAAATGATAAATCATCCGAGCGCGCCGTATTGCCAAAACCGTCGCGGCTGCGCGCCTGATAATGATAGGTAGTGATCGGGTCCAATCCTTTTAATATCACTCGGTGATCGGTCACGGATTCTTCAAAAAGACCTGTTTCCGTGCCGTATTTATCGTCTACCCCAAAAGCGATAATGCTATTTGAAGATTTATCCGTAGCCCAGCTGATTTCGGCAGTCAATCCTTTTTGCAGCACATTCGGCCCGGCCGTAATCTTCGGCGGTGCCTCCACTCCGGCAGTCAATATAGGCGAATCCCCAAAAGACACATCGTCAATCACAAAATTGGGGCTGGAAAAGGCGAAAGCATTCTTCTTAAACTCTAAAATCAAAATGCAAAAGGCAAAAATTAAAAGTCCGATACAAAAGGCAAAAATTTTGAATTTTGAACTAAAATTTTGAACTTTGAACTTTGAATTTTGAACTTTCATACGCATTCTTTATACCATTTTTGATTATAAAATGCAAAATAGAAAATGGCGGCAACATTCCATAATTCAAAAAAGTTTCAAGATTCAGGTTTTGGGTTTCAAGATTTTTATGATATAATATTTTATATGAAAAATCTTCCGCCTTTGGTTCTTTGCATCTTGGACGGCTGGGGTCTGGCGCCTCGCTGGGGCGGCAATGCCATAGAAATAGCCGAACCGAAAAATATGCAAAGATATTGGAAAGACTATCCACACTCGGAGCTTACAGCTTCGGGCCGGGCCGTGGGATTGCCCGGGCAGGAACGGGGAAATTCCGAGACCGGGCATCTGAATATCGGGGCGGGGAAAATCGTCCGCCAAGACTATTCTCTGATCACGAGTTATATAGAAGACGAATCATTTTTTGAAAATAAAACATTGCGCAATGCCGCCGATCACGCCAGACGCAATCAATCGTCAGTCCATCTTTTGGGTTTGATCACTGAAAACGGCGTGCACGCGCATTCGAATCATTGCCTGGGCCTTTTGGAGTTTTTCAAACAGCAGCAAATCTCGCAAGTTTTCGTCCACGCTTTCACGGACGGCCGGGACAGCGATCCGAAATCATCGGAAAAATATATAAACAAAGTGGAAGACAGGATGAAAGAACTGAAAACCGGATCATTTGCCTCAATATCCGGCCGATATTACGCAATGGATCGGGACAGGCGCTGGGACAGGATTCAGAAAGCGTACGATGTGATTATCTCCGGCACAGGGCCCAAGGCCGCCAATTGGCGCGATGTTATCCACGCTTCGTATAAAAAAGGCATGACGGACGAATTCATATTGCCGGCATCAATTGTTTCAAAAAATGGCGGCATCACGACAATCAAAGACAATGACGCGGTGATTTTTTTCAATTTTCGCGCCGACAGGATCAGGCAGATGGCGCAAGCCATTACAGTTGAAAATTTTGAAGAATTCAAAAGAGAGAAAGTTTTAAAAAAAATATTTTCCGCAAGCTTTGTGCAGTACGAAGAAAAATTGCCCATCCATACTATTTTTGATCCGGAAAGGACTAGTGGTTCCCTCCCGCTTGTGCTGGCGGAAAAAGAGATTAAGCAATTCCACATCGCCGAAACGGAAAAATACGCCCATGTCACCTATTTTTTCGCGGGTGGACATGAAAGAAATTTTTCCGGCGAAGAAAGAAAGCTCATCCCCTCCCTCAAAGTGGCGACTTACGATCTGGCTCCGCAAATGCGCGCCCGGGAAATCACCGAAGAATTGATCAAAGCCATTGAAAGCGGAAAATATCAATTCCTGGTGTGTAATTTGGCCAACGCCGATATGGTGGGACACACGGGCAATATTCCGGCGACGATTGAAGGCATTCGGCTCATTGACGAATGTTTGGAAAAAATAAAGATCGCTCTTGATAAGAAAAACGGATGCTTTATAATAACATCAGACCACGGCAATGCCGAAGAAATGCTCAATCCGTCCACGGGCGAAATGGACACCGAACATTCCAGGAATCCCGTGCCGTTTATTATCATTTCCAATCAAACAAAGCTGGCGAACGCCAAATTGCGCCTTTCAGGAATCCTAGCCGACATCGCGCCGACAATTCTGGATGTTTATAATATTCCCAAGCCGGAGGAGATGACAGGCCGGAGTTTGTTGATGTAGCTTCAATAGCTTCAATAGCTTCCTTAGCTTATCGATCGTCGCGATTCATAAAGCTAATGAAGCTTATGCAGCTAAAAAGCTAAAGAAGCTAAAAACTATGACCAAACCGGTAATACAATTAAAAAGCGTCACCAAGGATTATGATCTGGGGAAAACCATTGCTCATGTCTTGAAGGGCATCACAATGGATATATATCCCGGCGAATATGTGATGCTTTTTGGCGCATCCGGATCCGGAAAATCCACTTTGATGAACATTATCGCCGGATTGGAAAATGTCAGCTCCGGCAAGATTTATGTCCGCGGCACCGATCTTTCCAAATTAAATCACGACGAAGTCGCCCAATACCACCGGCAAAAAATCGGATTTGTTTTTCAGAGCTTCAATCTCATCCGATCGCTATCCGTAGTTGACAATGTGGCGCTCCCGCAAATGGCCGCCGGCATTCCCAAAGCGCGCCGGCTAAAAAGAGCCATGGCGCTTTTGGAAGAAGTGGGGCTTACCCGATTCGCCAATTACCTTCCCACCGAGCTTTCCGGCGGACAACAGCAAAGAGTGGCCATTGCCCGAGCACTCGTCAATAATCCTTGGATTATTTTGGCGGACGAGCCGACCGGCAATCTGGATTCCGAATCGGCCAATGACATTATGGATCTGATCAAACAATTGAACGAACGCGGCAAACGAACGATCATCCTCATTACGCACAATCCGGATTACATCTTTTTTCCGCACCGCGTTTTTTATGTTAAAGACGGACTGCTCACCAAAACTGTCATCAATCGCGCCAAATACGCGTACGCGGAAATGGGACCACAGCTTAAAACTTTTGACTTGGATGCTTTATTTTCCAAACATCCGGATATGCCGCTCCATGAAAGGCAATCTTACGAATTGACCAATAGTTTTTATGAAATGTTCAAATTGGACGCCTTAAGCCGCGGCCGGTTGGAACGATTCGCCCACAGCATTCAGGATTTTCTGGAAGATAAAAAAACCGAATCGGAATTGGCCGATGTATTGGACAAGCCTTTCAAAGACAATGGGGTGGGATTGCGTAAACAATTAGCCAAAGATATTGCCAAAAAAACCGCGTT
>JBBUEG010000019.1:4617-8017 GCA_038056985.1 Patescibacteria group bacterium
CTCCGCCTGGCGATGAGAATTTTCAAAACCAACCGCTTGCGCACGCTTTTGACCATTATGGGCGTGTCTATCGGCATTGGCGCGATTTTCTTTTTGGTGTCTTTGGGATATGGGATCCAACAGCTGACTATCAATAGGATCGCTTCGTCCGATGCTTTATTGACGCTTGATGTTTCCACCGGCAAATCCGACATTATCAAGCTTGATAAAAAAGCGACCGAATCTTTCAAAGAGATTGCCGGCTATTCGGAAATGAGCCCGCTTCTCGGTGTAGCGGCGCAGGCCGGAAGCGGCGAAAGCAATCTGGACACTTTTGTCAACGGAATTCTGCCCGGCTATTTTCGCTTAAGCGGCATGAAAGTAAAATACGGCAAACCATTGGATGTGACCGATACGGCAATGGCGGTCATCACCTCTCATATGGCTACGGGCTTGGGCATAGCGTCTCCCGATCAAGCGCTTGGCAAAAAAATTAATTTGAATTTCATCGTCACCGAGGAAAAAGAAGGAGGAGATACGGTGGAAAAAACAATCGCGGGCGATACCGAATTTGAGATAAAAGGGGTGATTGAAGACAGCGAGAACGTGCAAACCTATATCCCGCTCGCGGCTTTGGACAAATTGGCCATAGACGATTACCAATTGGTCAAAGTGAAAGCCCGGGACCGCCTGTCCATCAATCAGCTTCGCGACAAAATTCAGGACAAAGGATATGTCGTGGCTTCGGTCTCCGACACGCTGGATCAATTGGATAAAGTTTTCAAAGTGATTCAAGCGATCTTGGGCGGATTCGGCATTGTCGCTTTGTTTGTCGCGTCAATCGGAATGTTTAATACAATGACTATCGCTCTTTTGGAGCGCACCAGAGAAATCGGCGTAATGAAAGCGCTGGGCGTCAAAAACAGCGATGTCTGGCGCCTATTTCTTACGGAAAGCATGGTAATCGGCACGGGCGGAGGAATATTTGGAATCTTGCTCGGCTGGGGCGGGGGCGAAGCGGTCAACGCGCTTTTAAATGTCTTAGCCGGCCAGCTGGGCGGTGAAAGAGTGGATATTTTCGCCTCGCCGACATGGTTCATCATTCTGGTGCTCGGCTTTTCCACCATAGTCGGTTTCTCCACCGGCATTTACCCGGCCAGAAGAGCCGCGCGCATCAATCCTTTGGTGGCGCTACGGTATGAATAAACGAGTACAAAGTTTAAAGTGCAAAGTTCAAAATTATTAAAATTTTTATAGACAACGCGTAATTTTAATTTTTAACTTTTAATTTTGAATTAAAAAAATCGCCCCGTAGATCGGGGCGATTTTTTTAGTAGTCCATTCCCATTCCTCCGCCCATGCCTCCCATCCCACCCATCCCGCCCGGCATACCGTGTCCTTTTTCTTTTTCCGGCAAATCGGTAATCAAAGCTTCTGTAGTCAAAAGTGTTGAGGCGACCGAAGCCGCATTTTCCAAAGCCGTACGAGTGACTTTTAAAGGATCAATAATTCCGGCTTTAAGCATATCCACCTTTCCGGCTTCCGGATCGTCCAATTTGGCTTTGGTGAAATCATATCCGATCGTATCCGCCGGATTTTTCACCGCGTTTAAAATCAAAGCAATGTCGTGGATGCCGCAATTGGCGGCAATCTGGCGCAAAGGCGCTTCCAAAGATTTGCGCACGATATTCCAGCCGACTTTTTCCGCGTCAACAATATCGGCCTTTTGATCGCGCGATAGCACGGTGGCGACTTTGACCAAAGTGACTCCGCCGCCCGGGATTATTCCTTCGGCCACGGCCGCCTTTGTGGCATTGACCGCGTCTTCTATTTTAAATTTCCTTTGCTTCATTTCCGTTTCGGTAGCGGCTCCCACTTTGATTACCGCCACACCGCCGGACATTTTAGCCAATCTTTCCTGCAATTTTTCTTTATCAAAATCCGAGGTGCTCATCTCCAGCTCTTTCTGAATTTGCACTGTGCGATCTTCAATCGCTTTGCGGTCGCCCTTGCCTTCCACAATAGTCGTATTGTCCTTGGTGGCGATCACTTTTCTGGCTTGGCCCAAATCTTCCAATTTGGCATTTTCCAATTTCAATCCCAAATCTTCGGAAATTACCCGTCCGCCGGTGAGGACGGCGATATCGGCGAGCATTTCTTTGCGGCGATCGCCAAATCCCGGACCTTTCACGGCCAAGACATTGAAAGTGCCGCGCAATTTATTAACCACAAAAGTGGCCAGCGCTTCGCCCTCCACTTCATCGGCGATAATCACGATTTCTTTCTTTCCGGATTGGGCGACTTTTTCCAAAAGAGGCAGAATGTCGGATAAGGCCGAGACTTTTTTGTCAGTGATCAGAATATACGCGTCTTCGTAAATCGCTTCCATCCGATCAGCATTGGTAATCATATACGGAGAAACATATCCGCGGTCAAATTGCATTCCTTCCACCACTTCCGAAGTGACGCCAAAGGTTTGCGATTCTTCCACCGTGATAATGCCGTATTTTTTATGAACTTTCTTCACGGCTTGAGCGATGATTTTGCCCACTTCTTCGTCTTGGGCCGAGATTGTCGCCACTTGGGCGATCTCATCTTCGGAGCTTACCGGTTTTTTCATTTTTTCCAGAGCCTCTTTGGCGGCCATCACGGCTTTTTGGATTCCGGATTTTATGGCGATCGGATCATTGCCGGCCGCGATATTTTTAATGCCTTCTTCCACCAAAGCTTGAGCCAAAACGGTCGCGGTGGTCGTGCCGTCGCCCGCCACATCATTGGTTTTGGTGGCCACCTCTTTCACGAGATCGGCTCCCATATTTTCAAATTTGTCTTCCAAGTCAATTTCCTTGGCAATGGTGACGCCGTCATTGGTAATGGTCGGCGCGCCATAGCCTTTGTCCAAAATCACATCCCGTCCTTTGGGACCGAGAGAGACTTTGACCGCGTCCGCCACCTTGTCAATTCCGCGCTTCAAAGCCGCGCGGGCCTGTTCGTTGTAGATTATTTGTTTAGCCATAAATTTAGCTTCGTTAGCTTTTTAGCTTCGTTAGCTTTTTAGCTTGAAACGATACGATCGATCCTAACAAGCTAGTGCAGCTAGTGAAGCTAAAGAAGCTGTTTACTTTATAATAGCAATAATGTCTTCTTCTTTGATTACCAGATATTCAATGTTGTCAACCTTTATTTCGTCCGGACTATATTTTTTAAATATCACCTTGTCGCCCGGCTTCACGGACATTTGCGCCCGCTGCCCATTATCCAATAATTTTCCATTGCCTATGGCAAGGACTTCGCCTTTTTCCGGCCGTTCTTTTTCAGCCGTGTCCGGCAGTACGATTCCGGAAGCGGTCGTCTTGTTCTCTTCAATGGCTTTGACGATCACATGATCGCCCAAAGGAGAAAGAGGCATACTCATATTCTT
>JBBUEG010000020.1:0-5405 GCA_038056985.1 Patescibacteria group bacterium
TCTCCTTGATCAATTCCTCTTTTGACCAATTATCGTAATCAATTTTCTTTTTCATATTATCATTTTCCAACGGCTATCCACGCCGCTAAAGCGCTGATAGCAGACGCGATAGCTGAGACCAGCGCAAGCAACCACCCCAACTGTGCATATCGCGTATTTTTTGCTTCCCGAACCCTTTGCTGTAAAGCGGCTTCTCGAAGGTAATTCTGCGTTTCTATGCCATCAAGCGCAACGCCCAATTTCTGAGCTTCTTCTAGTAATTCTTTTCCTTTTTTCTCTTTATAAAATATTGAAGGCATATTGTCTTGTAAAATTTCCATTAAACTATACCAAAAAACGGCCATAAATTCAATGAGCCGTTTTTGGTTAATCTCAATAAACCAGAATTATGATATTATAGCATAAGATTCAATTACTACATTCTATTTCCTAAAAATTTTCTTAACGCCATTGGCGATCGGATTATTCTTCGCAATGTCTTTGATTGCTTCAAAGGTTTCTTTCAAGGCCCGATCGGTTTTTGCTACCTCTTTTTGATTGGTCGTTTCGCTTTCGCATGCTTCGCAGGGATTAATTTTAAAATTCCCGTGCGGGCACGTTTCGGCATCTTTTAATGGATTTGAATATTCTGAATCTGATTTCATAAGATTTATTTTTTTATTTAATAATTAATTGCTAATTTTAATAATTCATTTTTTCCCCTCCATAATATCTAAAATGTCTTTGACCGAGGATTCGCCGATTATTCCTTTTCCAATTTGGCTTGAGCGATAAATTCGGCAAATCGCTCCACTTTTTTGGCGTCGCTCGGATTAAACAAAAACGGCTGAACATCGCGCCCCAATTCTTTAAAATCGATTAAAGCGGCGGCTTGAACGATTGCCGACCTAAGTTCTTCGGAATTTTTTATTCCCATTTTATTTTCCAAGTATTGATAATTCGGCTTGGCAAAAGACAGAAGAAAAACAATATCGTAAAAATCCCTGCCCTTGGCGCGCTTTCTATTCAAAGCCGCGTAAATTTTTTGCGATAAAATTATATCGGCCGGAGTGCTGAAGATTTCAGTAAACACGTCAAATTTGTTCAATATTTTCCCGTCAACCTGATACGAAAAATTATGCGGCGCCGTATCAATCTGAATCATTATTTTCTCTTCCTCCAGAGGCGACAATGCGTTGGTAAACAGAATTTTAGGCAGTTTGACGCGGCAGCGGTAAGCGCCTTTAAAAACTTGGCTTATCTCAGCTTCAAAACCTTGTTTCCTAAGCCCCGCCCCGACTGAATTCGTCAATTCGGTAAATTCTTTTTCGCTTAAATTAAAATTATCAAAATCCAAATCTTCGGAAAAACGGTTATTGCCGTAAATGATCCGCAAAGCTGTGCCGCCCAGAAAAGACAATTTGCCGGAAAATTTTGAAGCAAAAATAATCTCCAGAATCTTATACTGCAAATATTCCCGCAAAATATTTTTTTTGAAAATCCGCAGATTTTCCGGATAATTTTCCTCTATTTGTTTTAAGCTCAACATATCATTTTTGTCTCTTTGCGAATTTTAAAAATTTACCCACCCTTTGATTTAAGGCAGCGCTGCCGAACACGGCCAGATAATTATCAAGCTTTGCCATATCCGCTTTGGCGAAAAAATCCTCGGATTTAAAGCGGAGTTCGAAAAAGTCCGCTTCGCTTCTTATCCGCGGATTAATATAAAAATAATCAAGCAGCGCTTTTTCCATTTCGGCGATCTTGAAATTTTGCCCCCCTCGGTCAATCATCCGGTATCCAAACATCAAGCTTGGCTTAAGATGCCGATAGATGAATTCGCCGATCGGCGTCTTGAAATTATTGGTTTTTTGCGCGGTCGCCGAGGTGATGCCGTAGACGGATTCCGGGATCAAGCCGTAGTGAGCGAAGGCCATTTCAAAAGAAATATATGATGGCGCGTAGAGACGGTTGGCGATTAAAAATAACGCTTTCTCGTCAAGCGCGGCATCGCTAAACATATAATATCCGCGCCGCAATTTCTTAATGTATCCCTTGCTTTGCCATTCATTCAAGCGCGGCCGATGAAAAGCCGGCTCAATTTTGCGAATGTCCGTCAACGAAAAAATCAAAAAATCCTTTAGTTGTTTTTGTAATTCATTATATTGCATACATTTCCAAAAGATACTGTTTTTAGTACTCTTTGGAATTATAATAGCAAATATTCATAATAATGTCAAGCACAATCCAATAAAATCACTTCTTACCCTCCATAATATCCAAAATGTCTTGGGCTGAGGATTCGCCGATCATTCCTTCAAAAAGCTTGAGTTTGTCCAATTGGCGAAGGAGCATAATCACCGCGATCACGGCCGTGGCAAAAGCGCCTTTGATGATTGAGGCGATGACCATTCCTTGAGAAGCGATGGTGGATAGAGTCAAAAGCAAAATAGCCGCGAGGATAATTGTAAGGACCCATTGGGATCTGGGAATTCTTTCCTGATGCAGGGCCACCAGATGTTTTCTGTTGAGCTGGGCGTCGTGAAGCCCGATGCCGATCCGGCCCAAAGCCGCATTTTTTAGGGACGGTAAATTCTGGCTGCCAATCTCGTCTTCCAAAAGCTGGCTTAGAGAAACTATGGTTGAGGTCTTGTGGGTAAAAGAATAATCCCATTCTTTGCTTTCTAAAATCGGCTGATAATGATTTTTGACAATCTCGGCCGCTTTACTCTGCGCTTCTTTGCCAAAATGCCCAAAGGCCCGATAAATTGACTGCATGTCCCCGTCAAAACTCGCCACTTTTTCCCTGATTGAGCTGTAGCGCGATCCCTGGCGGGCAATGAAAAATCCGCTGAAGATCGCGAACAAAAAAGTGGACACGGACAAAAATCCTTTGTCTATATCATAACCGTCAAAAGAAAGAGAATAATACATTGCCGAAAATACGGCAAAAATTAGAAATATGGAGTATTTGTGTTTCATAATATTAATCATTATTTATGGAATTTAAATATTCCAAATTTTCCGTTGATTTGCCGCGCTCTTCAATTAAAAATTTTAACAAATTCCCGCGCGAAGAATTGATTACTTTCTCGGGAGTCATTCCGGCTTTTTCAAGCTTTTTAATGACTCTTACCAACTTTAAAATGGGACGCGCGCCCGGCCCGCCGGACAAACGATGCTCTTTGTATTCATCAAGTAAATCCGAATCTTCATCCGTCGCTTCTCCTTTCGCCCACCGTCCTTTGGCTTCTTCTCCTTTTTTAACAATCTCCGCGCCGTCTTTTTTGTACTGCCCGAAATCATGGGCATCAAAATTTATAAAAAATTTAAGCCCCGCATCAATCGCCATCTTTAAAAGCTTTTCATCCGGCGGACTATTCAAATTTATTTCAAACGCCTTGCCTTGCCGCGCCATTTCTTCCAAAACCTCTCCCCACATTCCGTAGTATTCATTCCAATATTCTTGCGATTGTTCTCCATCTTTTCTCGCGTAGCGGTCTGGGTGGCCGATTGCGTCAACCGAATTATTTTTTACAGCCGCCAACAAGCTTTTTTTGATCGCCCATGGTTCTTTTTCATTGGAAATTAAATGGCGCGAGGCGATCACCATATCAAGCTTTTGCAAAACTTCTTGCGGAATATCAAGAATCGGCTCTCCGTTTTCATCAAATATGATATTCGCTTCAACGCTGGAAAATCCGGCCACATCGCCCTTTCGTTCTCTATTTATCAAAGTGATTTCCCCCGCTTCTTTTAAAAGCGATTGAGAAACAGGACTTTCCGCAGATTGTTTAGAAGGCGCTCCGGGCTTTGACGCGTGTTCCGAAAAACAAGCGAACTCCAAACCAATTTTTTTGTAATAATCAAGAATTTCTTTTATGTCGTAAATCCCCTCGGCATAGCCGTAATCTTCGCGCGTGCTTTCTTTGGAATGCGTGTGCGCGTCGCCTTTCCACCATTTGAGAATATACTCAGAAATATTTTCTTTTTTTGCCTCGTTTTTTTCCGATTCAGCCGTATTTTCAATTCCATTTTCTTTTATATTTTCATCGCAAAACCGGCATGGAAGAAAATTCCCGTGCGGACGGCACATGTTTTTATCAGGCTGATTTTCTCCATATTCCGGTTTCATAAAATTTCCCTTTTAAACGTTTACGCGATTAAGCCGCAAAACATTTTTAGAATTAATTTGATTTTTTGGTTTTCAATTTATTAAAAAATATTTCTCGCCATAACCGCGAAGAAGTAAAAGCCGAAAAAGGCGAGAAAAATAAGAGAGGTGATTTGCGCGCCGAAGACAATGAAGCCGTATTGCTTGCCGTAGCGGATACCGAAATAAATTGATGGACCGAAAATCGTTCCGACAAACAGAATAAAGCTGATCAAGGCAAGCAAGAGCGTCAGACCGATTCTCATAAAGTCATCGCTATAGCCATAACCCATGAAACTGATTAGCGAATTCGTTCCAAACGGCACGAGAAAAACCAAAAAGATCGTAGCGACCGCGTTTAAAAATCCCATTACAATGGCTCCCCAAATCGTGCGCCAAAATGGCAGCGGGGAATCAGAGGGTGCGGCCTGCTCCGGCTTTTGTTCCGGCGTTTTATTGCTTGGCGATTTCGGCGGCATTATTCTGCTCCAATATTTTCGCGCCAATACAATCGCGGCAATGGCGGCGGCAGCTATGAAAATAAACCACGCAAAACCGGTCCAATACATTCCGAGCCAAGATGAAGCGTAAACGCCGCGCACATGAAAAACATCGCCGGCTAATAAATCAGTCGTGCTTTTAGTTATGGAATTGGTTGAATTCGTCGGATAATACCCGCCGATACCGCTTGATAAAGACCTGTCTGAAAGGCCGGAGCTCAAAGCATTTTCCATTGCCATGCTGCCGCCGGCGACTTTCCCAAAAGAACTGGGAGCGCTCTCCACATAAGAAACTTTCGCTTTGTCGCCCTTGATGTATAAATCAACATCAGCTTCGGCCACTACCCGAGCGCTTCTGATGCGATCGTTGGATTCCATAGTCTGAAAATCAAATTTCATTTTGCCGAACAGTCCTTTTTTTATTGCTCCGAATCCGCGATAATTGATAATCAATGTCCCGGTTTGATTTTGGGATATGGATTGCGCAAGCGTGACCGTGGCGGTTTTTCCCGATTGCTGGACAGTTAATTTTTTGTATTGATACTGGTAACCGCCGGACATTTCCTGCCACACTTCAAAAAGACGCGGCGACATATTTCCGGTTTTAAAGGTCAGCTGAGAAACAGGCGTTGATTCTCCGTTTGTAATTGAAATGGTCGCCCACGAGACTATTTCGCCGTTTCCGCGTAAAAGCACATTGTAAGAATGAGTTTGACCGTAATTTTGCGGATTAACGGCGGTTGATGTGTTCGTGTTGCGGTTATCAGGATAAT
>JBBUEG010000021.1:0-1802 GCA_038056985.1 Patescibacteria group bacterium
ATTGAAATTTACGCATATTGATTCTTCCATATTTTTGTGATATATTAACAATACTGACGACATTAAAATAAGTCATATAAAAAAATATGCATATTTGGGATTATAATATTAAAAAGGGCTGGAAGCCAAAGGCTGATGTCGAGTGGATCTGGTTTCTAGAGCGAAAGATTAATTACGACGATTGGAAGGGACTTAATCCTTATGTGATTGCCAAATATCGCCGCCGCATTAAAATTGATCCGGGTAAAAGGCTGATGATTGACGCATATTTTAAAAAATATAGGATTAAATATGGCCGATGATTTGACATCCGCTCAAAAAACTGTTTTAGAAAAATTGGCTCATTCTAAATTGAGAGAAAAATTTTATTGGACTGGCGGTACCGCGTTGACGCATTTTTATTTGCGGCACCGCCATTCAAATGACATTGATCTTTTTTCAGATCAACCGTTTCGTTATGAAGAAATTTTTCCGCTTATTCTGGAAATAAAATCGGCGCTGGCCGTTAAAAAAATAGAGGAAAAGAGGATTTTTGACAGATGGGAATTTTTACTGCATCTTAAAGACCGAACAGAATTAAGAGCGGAGTTCGTATTATATGAGTTTCCAAAGTTAAAGCCGCGAAAAAAATGGTCTGGGATTTTTGTGGATTCGCTTGACGATATGGCGGCAAACAAAACCATGGCAATGATCGACCGCACCGAACCGAAAGACGCGTTTGACATATATTTTATTTTGAAGAAAAAATATTTTTCCCCAGAGCAATTGCTTAAAAATATCCAAAGAAAATTCGGCGTAAAATTTTCGCTTTCAACGTTTTGGAGCGAATCATTGAAAGACGCGGCGACTTTTGATAAGCTTTTCCCGCTTCTTGATGGAAGCCGCGCCGAACGGGAGAAACTGGTTAAAGAAATAACCGCTTACTACGAAAAGAAAGCCGCGCAATTTCTTAAGATACAGTGGAAATAAAATTTCGCAAAGCGCAGGAATGCGCGAAAAGTTTTTTTAGGTATATTTATCCGCCACGGAGGAGGCGCCGTAGGAATCCGGCTTGGTTTTTACTATGAAGCCGGTGCCGCGCACCATACCGATAACCTCTTTGATCATTTCTCTGGTCTTGCCTTTATAGCCCACATCCACATGAATTTCCATTATTTCTTCCAGAGTCAGGAGCTTCAAACGATCGCGCAATCTTTCTTTTAATTCTTGAGCGAGTGTTATGGAAAAAATCGCTTCTTGATAAATCCGATCGCGCAAGGTCTTAATTTTCGGTTTGCGCGTTTTGGTCCAAAAATACCGTCCGCCATTGCCTATCCGGTGCGCCACGATTGAAGAAACAAAATCCACGCCCTCCGGATATTGCTGGGAATCAGAGCCGATTACCAAAAGATAATTCCTGTCAGGAAATTCTTTAATATATTCAACAATATCAAAGACAACTTCGCTCAAATTCATTTTTCCTTTGGTTGGGCTGGTAAATATCTGGTCTTCCATATTGCCGTCATTATACCGCTTTCGCTCATATCTTCCAAATTAGCTTTTTGTGCTATGATTAAATACGCTTTTTTTCCCTTCAATCCTATGCTTCCCATGGAGGTCTTTGCGTTTGGTTTCACTGTTCTAAGTGATGCGCCCTCGACCGTTGTCGCATAAAAATATCCAGAAATAGCGGATTGAATCTTTGAATTATAAGAATATTCAAAAGACTTAATTCCAGGAAATTGATTGGCGTTTTTGTATAAAAACCAATTTCCCCTACTCCGCCACCACGATCGCATTGGGAATATTTCTCCCCGGGCCGA